>NZ_JAPDCL010000024.1:0-79920 GCF_027706025.1 Aeromonas sp. Y311-2
AGACCAGCAGATCATTTTGGAGGTATTGGGTGAGCGCTATCGGCAAATTTATTCCTAAATCAGGTGCGGAATGTCGGTTTCAGTATCACCTAAAGGAGTGATTTCAATTTTAATTCCACTTTGTTCTTTTATATTTTCTTTTAAAAATTGTAACCTGTTATAAGTAAGGTTTCCTCTTAATTCTACTATTGAGGCATAAGCAGAGTTCATTTGAAGGTTGAGGTCAGCAATTTTTGACTCAATAACAGTTAATTCATTAATTGACTTAATTAAGGAGCTTTTCGTATCTATTAACTTAGAGTATTCTGCAGGGTTATTCACTCCCTGTGTATTTAATGTTGTCATTAATTCATTGTATTTATTGTAAACATCAATGTGCTTTCGATTAAAACTACTGCCAGCATACCACAGCTTGAATTTTACAAGCTCATTTTCAAGTTCAGAGCCTGCCGACTCAATTGCGGTTTTAAATAATGTAACTTTATCTGAAAGTTGATTCATTTCCTCTATGATTTGAAGTTCTGAATCAGCATGAACATCAAACACATCACTATCAATTTCAGGAGTTTTAGCTGAGGTTAAATAGACATTTAAATCCTTAGCTAACAGCTCAACATCACTTTCTAATTTCGCTACGATAGACCTCTTTGTGCTGAATTGTTGAAACAAACTAAAAATCTCTTTATTTTCAGAGTTCTCTAGAGTTTTTAATTTCTGTTCAACATCAGATAGCTGACCGAGTAAAATATCTTTATTGGATAGTCTAGATTTCAACTCTCTAATTTGACTGCTTAATGTAAGAAAGTGTGAGCATTTATCCTCCCAATCCATTTTCCATTGCTGACTTTTAACAATAGATGACTCATCCATTAGTTTTAAAAGTGCATTAGGGTTTTTGGCTAAATCAAAAATTTGCTTCTGACTGAATATTTTAATTGGGAACCTAGAGTGTGCTTCACCATTTTCTAAAATCCATGAATCATTATCCTTACGTGAAATTGATACAGAGTTGGTCGACTTATTCCAATTCAGCTTGTATTGGATATTGTCTCTAATATAAATGCAGCTTATTTCAGAGTCATCAAGTAGGACCCCCTCTGATTCTCTAGATGCCGATGTTTTAATAAAGCTTTCAAATGAACGTCTGATTTCATTATCAGGTTTTAATAAAGTAAGATCTTTGCTTCTATCCATTCCTATTCGGATAAATTCAAGAACAGAGGATTTGCCACTTCCTCTGCCACCAATAATTGAATTCAACCATGGATTGAAAGTTATTTCTAAAGGTGATTTTCTGCCAGCATACTTTGTATTTTTTATTGTGATAGAGTGTAGAGTGGTGCTGGAGTATTGATTGGGATTCCCTGATTCTGCATCAGAACGAATTAAAGACGATACTCCATCAACTAAAGCTAATTTTAAACCATCAATAGAAGGGGTAGACATCTTTACCCATGTATAAGCACGATTAATATCATTAGGGTGATGAGAGTCAGAGCCAATTATTGAAGGTAAATCAAGGTCGAGATTATTAAACCGTGACAATCTACTTGGCTCGGTGTCTTTATCTGGATAAATAATTTCAACCGCATTAGATAATTCACATGCTTGTTTGATGGTGTTAGAGGATGTAATCTGGCAAAGGCCTGCTTTCATATCAATGTGTGCAGGAATTGCAACGCCACCCGAACGTACTATTTCTCGTATTATATTCTCTGCACTTTCTTCGGCAACCGCATCACTATCACCTTTTGTCCCTCTGAATTTTGTCGCACCTACGATAGCACTTATATCGGAGCTAGTGAATGTAGGATCAAAAATTCCAATAATATGAATATTTGAATTTGCGGTAATTTCAACCCCTGGGAAAATATATATTGAATGCCCTTCCGATCTTAAAGTTTCTGCGGCATCTTTTAGTTTATCAACCCATTCACCGGTGTTATGATCTGTTACTGCTACACACTCTATATTGTTTGAGATAAAGTCGAGCAACCACTCTCTAGGATTTTTATTATATCTTAAGTCGTGATCCCCCTTCCCATAATCACAAGAAGCCGGTGAGTGGGTATGAAAATCAAATTTCCACCATCTTGCGCCAACGACATTCATTATTGATTCCTTACTGAAAAATTACAGTTCTATATAAATTTTTTCAAAAATCATGTGGCATAAACGGAGCTGGTTGCCAAGTGGCACATATTAACCGGAGGGATAGAAAACAGAAGGGGCAGGGGCCTAAAACCGGCTCTGGCTCAATAAATTAGTCAATAAGTGGCTCATTTCTGTTCTGTTTAACTTGATGATTGCCTTCCAGCTAGATAGAAAAATCAAACAACTTGGCCGCCGCTCCAAGCCGTTTTTGCGTGCTGCACAGTCCATTTTGGATCCTTGGTATGGTTTTTCTCCCCGGATGTCGTTCCTCCACTTGTCCGGTTTGGGGCGGCCGATCCTGGTTGCAAACTCCTTCGAATGGTTCCGTCACACGACTGGGGCAGGGGTTGGTCAGCCGGTGTCGAGCTCGTCACTTTTGTCGTGTCGATCACACTTCCCACCCCGTCGTCACCCTCGTCAGTTGTGGCATGCAGCACGTTTCTCTTTCTAATTAACCCTTTATTTTCAGTTACTTGTGAATTTTTATCGCACCCTTGGCCCATTTTGGTCTGATAAATGCTTTGTGGGGGGCTGGCCGCCTCTTTGCCTGTCGGCGGGCGGCCCGGTGTAACGAACCATTTAGGATCCCTCTCTATGAACAGCTTCGTGATTGCAGATCCCAGTCTCTGTATTGGGTGTCGTACCTGTGAGGTGGCCTGCGCCGTTTCACACCAGTCAGGGTCTTGCAGCGGGACCCTTGAGCGGGAGGGCGGCCTGCATCTTGCCATCGAGGATGGACATCTGGTCTCCAGGGACAGCTACTTTCAGCCGCGTCTGAAGGTGATCGTGGGCAGCAAGGTGACCACGCCGGTGCTCTGCCGCCAGTGTGAAGACAAGCCGTGCGCCATGGCCTGCCCGAACAATGCCATCGTCAGCGAGGATGGTTGCGTCAAGGTGTTGCAGGAGCGCTGCATCGGCTGCAAGTCCTGCGTGGTGGCCTGTCCTTACGGCGCCATGGCGGTGGTGCTCAAAGAGGTGGCACCCGCTGCCGATTCGCTCTTCAAGCGTCCGCAGACCAAGGCGCAGGCGCTCAAGTGCGATCTCTGCCGTCACCGCGAGGCGGGCCCGGCCTGTGTCGAGGTGTGTCCGACCCAGGCGCTGCGGCTGGTCACGCCGGAGCATCTTGAAACCCTGAACCGGCAGAAGCAGCTGGCCAGTGCCGAGGCACTGCTGGCGATGCCGGCGCGGGTGTGAGCGGGCTTGCCGAGCCGTTTTTCGTTAACAAACAAGAGTGTGAGTCATGAAAAAAGTCATTACCGTGTGCCCCTATTGCGGCACCGGTTGCAAAATCAACCTGCTGGTTGAAAACGACAAGGTGGTGGGGGCCGAAGGCGCCAACGGCCGGACCAACGAGGGGCAGCTCTGCCTCAAGGGCTATTACGGTTGGGATTTTTTGAACGACACCAACCTGCTGACGCCCCGTCTCAAGAGCCCGATGATCCGCCGCGAGCGCGGTGGCAAGTTCGAGGCGGTCTCCTGGGATGAAGCGATCGAGTTCGCCAGCAGCCGTCTCTCCGCCATCAAGGCGAAATATGGCCCGGACGCCATCATGACCACCGGCTCTGCCCGTGGCCCCGGCAATGAAGCCAACTATGTGATGCAGAAATTTGCCCGTGCGGTGATTGGGACGAACAACGTCGACCACTGCGCGAGGGTGTGACACGCACCCTCAGTCTCCGGTCTGGAGACAACTGTAGGCAACGGCGCCATGAGCAACGCCATTCCCGAAATTCAAGAGACCAAGTGCCTGCTGGTGTTTGGTTACAACGCTGCTGACTCTCACCCCATCGTCGCCCGCCATATCCTCAAGGCGAAGGCAAACGGGGCCAAGGTGATTGTGTGTGATCCCCGTATGGTGGAGACCGCCCGCATCGCCGATCAGTGGCTGCCGCTCAAAAACGGTTCCAATATGGCGCT
Source organism: Aeromonas sp. Y311-2 (assembly GCF_027706025.1). Lineage (NCBI taxonomy): Bacteria > Pseudomonadati > Pseudomonadota > Gammaproteobacteria > Aeromonadales > Aeromonadaceae > Aeromonas > Aeromonas sp. Y311-2. Next base: position 4,072 of record NZ_JAPDCL010000024.1, read on the forward strand.
GGTTAACGCCTTCGCCAACGTGTTGATCAATGAAGGGCTCTATAACAAAGCCTTTGTCGCCAACTACACCGAAGGGTTCGAGACCTTCAAGGCGACGGTGGCCAAGTACACCCCGGAATATGTGGAGGGGATCACTGGCCTCAAAGCCGCCGATATCCGCGCCGCCATTCGCACCTATGCCGAGTCGCCTGCGTCCATGATCCTGTGGGGCATGGGGGTGACCCAGTACGGTCAGGCGGTGGATGTGGTCAAGGGGCTGGCGGGTCTGGCGTTGCTGACCGGCAACTTCGGTCGTCGCGGCACCGGTTGCGGGCCGGTGCGCGGTCAGAACAACGTGCAGGGCACCTGTGACATGGGGATGCTGCCGCACCAGTTCCCGGGTTATCAGTCGGTGGCCGATCCTGCCATCAGCGCCAAGTTCGCCAAGGCGTGGGGCGTGGAGTCGCTCTCCCAAAAGCCCGGCTATCGCCTGACCGAGCTTGGCCACAAGGTGGAGGAGGGCAAGTGCAAGGCCTTCTACATCTTCGGTGAAGATCCGGCCCAGACCGAGGCAGATCTGGGTCAGTTCCGCCGCACTCTGGCGGGGATGGAGCTGGTGATCGTGCAGGATATCTTCATGACCCAGACCGCCGAGATGGCCGACGTCATTCTGCCCGCCACCAGCTGGGGCGAGCACGAAGGGGTCTACAGCTCGGCGGATCGCGGCTTCCAGCGCTTCTACAAGGCGGTGACGCCCCCTGAGAACGTGAAGCCGGACTGGGCGATCTTCTCGCTGATGGCGACCGCCATGGGTTATCCCATGGAGTACCACAACACCGAAGAGATCTGGGATGAGATGCGTGCGCTCTGCCCGCTCTACGCCGGGGTCAGCTACGACAAGATGGCCGATCTCAAGAGCGTGCAGTGGCCCTGTCCGACCGAGGATCACCCGGGCACCAGTACATTGTTCGAGGGGAATGTGTTCACTACCCCGAGCGGCAAGGGTCAGCTGATTGCCTCCGAGTGGCGGCCGCCGCTGGAGCAGCCCTGTGCGGAGTACCCGCTGGTGCTCTCCACCGTGCGCGAGGTGGGTCACTACTCCTGCCGCTCCATGACCGGCAACTGCTCGGCGCTGCAGACCCTGGCCGATGAGCCGGGCTATGTGCAGATCCACCCGAGCGATGCCAAAAAGCTCGGGGTGAAGGATCAGGCGCTGGTCTGGATCTCGTCGCGCCGTGGCAAGGTGATCACCCGGGCCAACTACAACGACCGGGTCAACGCCGGGGTGGTCTACATGACCTACCAGTGGTGGATCGGGGCCTGCAACGAGCTCACCATCGAGCACGTCGATCCCGTCTCCCACACGCCGGAGTACAAGTACTGCGCGGTGAAGATAGAGCGCATCGACAATCAGCCTGAGGCGGAAGTGTACGTCCAGACTGAATACAGCGCGCTCAAGGCGAAATTGCGCAGCGCAGCCAAAGGCTGATCGCCCTAAAAAAGAGGTTCTGCACAAATAAGGGAACCCGACTCGGATTTATCGAGTCGGGCACCCTTTTATTACCCAAAAAAGGGGATAAATGATGCAACATGAAATTGGTCGCTTATTCGGAATTTTCTATATTGGCACCTATCTGGCGGCGATATTGCTGGGAATAGGTTGCTATATTTGGCGCGACGAGATGATATATCTGCTCGGCTTCGGTTTTTTCGGCTGTTTTATGGCAGCACGGCTCGCCATGGGCAGCGTATTTTCCGCCTTGAGTATTTCCAGTGCCTGGCTGATCGGGTTTATCTCCACCACCTTGATCAACTGCCTGCTGCTGGGGGGGATCACCCTGCTGGTCTACCTCACTCACCAGTGCGTCTCGGTTGAGCTTGCCGACAACGCCAGCTGGCTGCTGATGGCCTTCCAGAGCCTGTCAGCCATCTTTATCTTCGGTGGCCTGAAGTGCTGCCACAGCCGGATCATCACCTCATAAACTGCCGATGGATGGGTTGCAAACGCCATCTCGAATCCCGCAGTCAGCGAAGAGGAGAGGCAGATCTGACAGTTGACGGCGGCCCACTTTTCGGGCGCCTTAATTGAGATCAAGAACTGATGAAATAACCGGTTAAATATGGCCATCAGATATATTAAATCGGATTGTAATGAAATTTGAGCTCATCTATGATGAGTCGCCATTCCAATATATCCCCCGATAACGATGTTACTTTTTGTTGTCGTTCGTTAATAACAACTCTGGAATTGCAACATGCGACAATTTTCGTCACCGCTTTTCTTATTGGCAGCCGCTTTTACGGGCTGCGGCTATTTATTTTGGTGACGGGTACTTGTCGTGATGTGATGGCATGGACAGCCTGACTGGTGACTAAATCGATATAACGTGAGGCCGCAATGCTAAATGTGAGTGCCATCCCCCTGGACGAGATCTCTCCCATCTGGGACGACGGTTTCCTCCTGCTCTCCAAATCCCTCCTGTCGGCCGTGACGCTCGATGATTTTATCCACAAACTCAACAAGATAGATGCCAGCTTCGGCGGCGTGACCCGGGTCAACCTGATCCTCAACATGGGTGCGGACGAGGAGGCCATCTTCTACTTCATGGGACAGTCCGGCCCAAAGCATCTGGTCTGCCCCAAGGCAGAGCTGCACCTCTCCCCCCGACCTACCAAAGAGACCCCGGAACAGGCCATCATTCTCGCTGCCGCCCGCTTTGAGAATCGCTGCCCGGCACTGGATCGCGAAGGGGTCTACGGGGGGCTGCGCTCCTACTGCCAGCTCCCCATCACCACCGCCCGCAGCCATCTGGGTGGGGTCGAGTTTATCAACACCCAGCTCGACAGTTTCACCATGGAGACGCTCGCCAAGCTGACCCAGCTGGCGGCCATTATCGCCATTGCGCTGGAGAACGTGCTCGACAAGGAGCGCACCCTGGAGCAGGCCAACTCCCTGCGTCTTGAGCGCGACAGCTGCAAAATTCTGGTGGATGTGACCAACGCGGTAATCAAACTGGTGCGCATCGCCGAGCTGCCCAAGAGCCTGTTTGCCATCCTGCACCACCACTTTGGCATCAGCAGCTTGTGTCTGGCGGAGTACAACGCCACCTCCGACAGCTTCAAGAGCTATCTGGTCAATCAGCACCAGAGCGATCAGCCGGGCATCATCGATCACTCCTGTTTCGAAAAGAAGTGCCTGCAGGGGGCCCTTGGCCACAGCGAGCCGTTTTTTGTCTATCGCGAACACGGCCACGGCTGCGGCAATCGCTGCCGCTTTACCTCCCAGATCCTGCCGCCCGAGGCCGACAGCTCCTGCATTTTGCCGCTGCGCTATCGGGGCAACCTGCTGGGGGTGTTGATCCTCTCGCACCCCAACGCCGACTTCTTTGCCGATATCGATATCTCTCTGCTGGAGCAGGTGGCGGCGCGCACCGCCATTGCCATGAACAACGTGCAGGCGCAGCAGGAGATCTCCAACACCAACGGTGCCAAAGAGAAGACCATTCGCATCAACGAGCCGCAGATGCAGGGGGACTTCCCCCACATCATCTACCAGAGCGCGGTGATGGAGAGTGTGCTGGAGAAGGTGCGGCTGGTGGCCGAGAGCGACAGTACCGTGCTGATCCTCGGCGAGACCGGCACCGGCAAGGAGCTGATCGCCCAGGCCATTCACGCCCTGAGTGCCCGCCACGACCACGAGATGGTGAAGGTGAACTGCGCCGCCATTCCCACCGGCCTTATCGAGAGCGATCTCTTTGGCCACGAGAAGGGGGCCTTTACCGGTGCCCTGACCCAGCGCATCGGCCGTTTCGAGCGGGCCCACAAGGGCACCCTGTTCCTCGACGAAGTGGGGGATATGCCGCTGGACTTGCAGCCCAAACTCTTGCGGGTATTGCAGGAGCACGAGTTGGAGCGGGTGGGTAACAGCAACCCCATAGCAGTGGATGTGCGGTTGGTGGCCGCCACCAACTGCGATCTGCTCTCCATGGTCAAGAACAAGCGTTTCAGAAGCGATCTCTACTATCGCCTCAATGTCTTTCCCATCGAGCTGCCGCCGCTGCGGGAGCGGCGCGAGGATATTCCGCTCTTGGTCAATTTCTTTATCAAGAAGATCGCCAAGCGGATGCGCCGCACCATCACCTCGATCCCCGCCGATGCCATGAAAATGCTGGTGTCGCTGCCCTGGTACGGCAATATCCGCGAGCTGGAGAACGTCATCGAGCGCGCTGTGGTGATGACCCGCGGCCATGTGCTCAACCTCTCGCCCGATGAGCTGATGCCCCTCAAGGGTTACCACAAGATCGAGACTCTGGTTTATGACGAGCCCGCCACGCCGCTCTTTGCCGAGGAGGGGCCGATTGATGAGCGCGAGGCGATCATCGCTGCCCTGCGTGACTGCAACGGCATCGTCGCTGGCGAGCGAGGAGCGGCCAACCGCCTTGGCATGAAGCGCACCACCTTGCTCTCGAAAATGAAGCGGCTCGGCATTTCGGCCAGAGATCCCGAGATCATTGATGGGGTCGCACCATGAGAGAGGTAATTGAGCTTGAGGCGCGGAGTGAGCGGAGCGAGCAAAAACAGAACGAACAGTGCGAGCAGAGAGAACAGAACGAGCTGGCCCGCTGCGCTATCCACCGCGAGGTGGTGCACTACCGCGCCGATGCGCTGACCTGCGACAGCGAAATGGCGCTCCCCTCCGAGACGCCGGTGGCGCTGGTCTACAACGGCATCGCCCACAGCGTGATGATGTGCTCGGCCTCCGATCTGGAGGATTTTGCCATCGGATTTTCGCTATCCGAGGGGATCATCGACAGCCTGCTCGATATCCACGACATCGAGCAGATTGAGGGCTGTCAGGGGATTGAGCTGCATATCACCCTGGCCAATCGCTGCGTTCACCGCCTCAAAGAGAAGCGGCGCACCCTGGCGGGGCGCACCGGTTGCGGCATCTGTGGCAGCGAGAGTCTGGAGCAGGTGATCCGCACCCAGCCAAGCTTGCCCGACAGTCAGCGTCTGGCGGTTGGCCATATCGACAAGGTGCTGAGCGCGCTGCGTCCGCTCCAGCTGCTGGGTCAGCGCACCGGCGCCACCCATGCGGCTGTGCATCTGGATGGGGAAGGCAACATTCTCGCTATTCGCGAGGATGTGGGACGCCATATCGCTCTGGACAAGCTGGTGGGCCATCTGTGCCGCACGGGTCGCCGTGACGGCGCCATTCTGGTGACCAGCCGCGCCAGCTTCGAGATGGTGCAAAAGTGCGCCAGCGCCGGAGTGGAAATATTGCTCGCCATCTCGGCCGCCACCGAGCTTGCGGTCGAGCGGGCCGAGCAGACCGGCCTCACCCTGGTGGGCTTTTGCCGTCCCGGGCGGGCCGAGATCTACAGCGGCTGTCAGCGCATTCTGCTTTAAGTGACTGCAAGAGTGAGAGCCTGCTAAAGGGCTTATAAAAACTGGCAATAAAAAAGGGCGGGGAGTGTGACTCCCCGCCCTTGTTGTATCTGCCTATAGCTTGCGGATTAGCGCGCCAGCAGGATACGCAGCATGCGGCGCAGCGGCTCGGCGGCGCCCCACAGCAGCTGGTCACCCACGGTAAAGGCGGCCAGATACTCAGGGCCCATATTGAGTTTGCGCAGACGACCCACCGGAATGCTGAGGGTGCCGGTAACGGCCGCCGGAGTCAGCTCGCGGGCGGTGATATCGCGATCGTTGGGGATCACTTTCACCCAGTCGTTGTGGGCAGCCAGCAGCGCTTCAATTTCCGCCAGCGGCACATCCTTTTTCAGCTTGATGGTGAACGCTTGGCTGTGGCAGCGCAGGGCGCCGATCCGCACGCACAGACCATCCACCGGAATGACGGCGTTCTCGATACCCAAAATCTTGTTGGTCTCGGCCTGCCCCTTCCACTCTTCACGGCTCTGGCCGTTGTCGAGCTTGGTATCGATCCAGGGGATAAGGCCACCGGCCAGCGGCACGCCGAAGTTGTCCACCGGCAGGGTGCCGGAGCGGGTCTTCTCGGTGATCTTGCGCTCGATATCGAGAATGGCGGAGGCGGGATCCGCCAGCTCAACCGCCACTTCGTCACGCAGCATGCCCATCTGGGTGACCAGCTCGCGCATATGACGGGCACCGCCACCGGAGGCAGCCTGATAGGTAGCTACGCTCACCCACTCCACCAGATCGGCCTTGAACAGGCCGCCGAGGGCCAGCAGCATCAGGCTGACGGTGCAGTTGCCGCCGACGAAGGTCTTGATGCCATCGTTCAGGGCCTGTTCAATCACATCGCCGTTGACCGGATCCAGAATGATGACGGCGTCTTTCTCCATCCGCAGGGAGGAGGCGGCGTCAATCCAGTAGCCCTGCCAGCCAGCGGCTTTCAGACGCGGATAGACATCCTTGGTGTAGTCGCCGCCTTGGGCGGTGATGATGATATCCTGCTTGGCTAACGCCTCGATATCGAAGGCGTCTTGCAGAGTACCGGCATCGACGCCGAAGTTGGGTGCGGCCTCACCGGCCTGGGAGGTGGTGAAGAAGGTGGGTTGAATATGGGCGAAATCCTGCTCTTCCTGCATCCGGCTCATCAGAACCGATCCCACCATGCCACGCCAACCGACCAAACCTACTTTTTTCATATTGTCCTACCCTGGATTGCTGCTAAAGAAACTCGTGGTGACACCCGTAACCCCTTGTCTGGCGACGCCTGTTTACAAGCGGTTTACAGGCCATTTAAAAAATATGCGCTGCGAAAAATGCGTCTATCCACATTACGGATTGTGGCGGCTTGCGCAAGTCGAATTGCGCAATATTCTGTGCCGTTTGCTGCATTAACCGGCAGCCAGACTACCGCTCAGGCAGACGGGGAGGGAGCAGGTCAACATCAGACGAAAAGGCCACCGTTTTTGGCGGTGGCCTGTCAATAAAGCGGTTGAGCACGTCCTCTGCTGTTGTCTGGGGTCGCAGTTGGCGTGTGAAACAGCCCGACTGTGTGGGCGTCTAGCCGTAACGGGCCAGAGTAAGCCCCTCATCGCTAATGGCGGGCTCGCTGCCGCTGATAAGATCGCACAACAGCTGACCCGAACCGGCCGCCATGGTCCAGCCCAGGGTGCCGTGGCCGGTATTGAGCCAGAGGCCGGGAATGGGGCTCGGCCCCACCAGCGGGGTGCCATCCGGCGTCATGGGACGCAGCCCGGTCCAGAACTCGGCTTGGCTGATATCGCCCCCTTCGGGGAAGAGATTGCCGACCACCATCGCCAGGGTGTCGTGGCGTCTCGGATTCAAGGCGAGGTTGTAGCCCGACAGCTCCGCCATGCCGCCGACCCGGATCCGCTCGTCAAAGCGGGTGATGGCCACCTTGTAGGTCTCGTCCAGCACGGTGCTGCGCGGCGCGGCCTCGGCGTTGATCATCGGCAGGGTGAGGGAGTAGCCCTTGACCGGATAGACCGGCAGCTCCAGCCCGAGCGGGCGCAGCAGCGGCCGCAAAAAGCCGGTGGCATAGCTGCCGAGCGCACAGACGATGGCATCGGCGCGATAGCGCTGCTCGCCCGCCCGTACTGCCACGGCGCGGCCGCGGGCTTGCTCAATCTCGTCGATGTCGCAGTTGAAGACGAACTTGACCCCGAGCTTCTCGGCTTCAAGGGCAAGGGCCTTGGTGAAGCGGAAGCAGTCGCCGGTCTCGTCGCCGGGCAGATGCAAGCCGCCGACGATTTTGCCGCGCACCCGCACCAGCGCAGGCTCTGCCGCTTCGCAGCCGCTGGCATCCAGCGACTGGTAGGGGACGCCATACTCCTCCAGCACCTCGATATCGCGCTGGCTGGCATCGAGCTGGGACTGGCTGCGAAACAGCTGCAGGGTGCCGAGCTGGCGCCCTTCGTAATCGATGTTCAGCTCGTCACGCAGCAGCTTCATGCAGTCGCGGCTGTATTCGGCCAGACGCACCATGCGCCCCTTGTTGGTGGCATAGGCGGTCGGGGTGCAGTTGGCGAGCATTCTGAGCATCCAGCGTAGCTGGAAGGGATCGGCAGTGGGGCGCACGGTGAAGGGGGCATGCTTTTGCAGCATCCACTTGGCGGCCTTGAGGGGAATGCCGGGGGCCGCCCAAGGGGCCGCATAACCCGGGGATATCTGCCCGGCGTTGGCATGGCTGGTTTCAAGGGCGACGCCCCCTTGTCGCTCCAGCAGGGTCACCTTGTGACCCGCTTTGGCCAGATACCAGGCGCTGGTTACCCCAATTACGCCGCCACCGAGAACCACTATCTCCATATCGTCTTTCCTTAGACTCGTTTTTCTGATGTTTGGTTGATGGAAACCTTGATGTGGCCACCACCATAATCAGCCGCCACAGGATATTCAACCGCTCTACGCAGGATTGGGATCTCCGTCTGCTTGCCTGTTACAAGCTGGTGTTTGGTGCGATGGTGAGCCTGATTGCCAGCGTAAATCGCTGCGTTGTTGTCAGTGTGAATGTGCCAGGTGACATGGCCCGCTTACAACTGCTCCAGCTTGATAAGGTACTGCTCCGCCGTTGCCAGAATGGCCTGCTGTTGTTCTGCGGCTTGGCCATCCCAGTTGGCATAGGGGAGGGCGAGGCGGGGATTGCCGCCCAGTGTGTCCCGATTGCGCCAGAGAAAGTGCCAGTAGAGGCTGTTGAAGGGGCAACTTCCGTCGCCGTGGCGGGCTTTGACCTGATAGTGGCACCCCTTACAGTAGTGGCCCATTCGCTCGAGATAAGCGCCGCTGCTGGCGTAGGGCTTGCTGCCCATCAGGCCGCCATCGGCAAATTGGCTCATGCCGCGGGTGTTGGGCAGCTCCACCCACTCGATGGCATCCACATAGATACCGAGATACCAGGCATCCACCTCGTCAGGATGGATCCCCGTCAGCAGGGCAAAGTTGCCTGTCACCATCAGCCGCTGGATATGGTGGGCGTAACCGTGCTCAAGGGATTGGTTGATGGCGTGGCGCACGCAGGCCATCCAGGTTTCTCCATTCCAGAAGAAACCGGGCAGCGGCCGGTTGGCCACGAGAAAATTGGTCTGCTTGTAGTCCGGCATCTTCTCCCAATAGAGGGCGCGCACAAACTCGCGCCAGCCGAGGATCTGGCGGATAAACCCCTCCACCTGCGCCAACGTGATGGTTGCCTGATTGGCTTGCCAGTGGGTCTCGGCGGCCCGAATCACCTCAAGCGGATGAAGCATCTTGCTATTGAGGGAAAACGACAGTCGGCTGTGAAACAGGCTCCAGCCCCGCTCGCTCAGGGCATCCTGATAGCGGCCAAAGTGGGGCAGGCAGTGGGCGAGAAAATGGGCCAGCAGCTCGCGACTCTGGCGCCGGGTGATGGGCCACGGCAGTTGGCTGGCATCCGCTTCGCCGATGGTGCTGACCCCGTGGCGGGTCAGCATGGCGTCAATCTCGCTCACCTCATTGGCAAAGGTGAGGGGCGTCGGGATTGGCTGGCTAGCCTGCAGTTTGGCGCGGTTCTCGTCATCAAAATTCCAGCGCCCGCCAAGAGGTTGGCCGCGCTCATCGAGCAGCACTTGATATTGCTTTCGCAGGGCGCGGTAGAAGAACTCCATCCGGCTGTGGGGGTAGCGCTGCCAGCCATCGCGGGGAGTGAGAAAATGTTCGCTCTCCACTTCAGTGGCAGGGATGGCCAGGCCCGCCGCCCAGCTTTTCAACTGGTTGGCGAGGCGCCACTCGTCCGGGCTCTGCCAGGCAAAGCTGTCGGCCTGGTGTGCTTCGAGTTGAGCCTCCAGCAAGCTGGGCAAGTCGGGCCAGCGGGCGCTCTCATCCAGGGTCAGGTAACAGACGCGGTGGCCCGCTTGGGTGAGTGCTGCTGCGAAGGCGCGCATGGCGGCAAAGAAGGCCAGCACCTTCTGGCGATGGTGGCGGCAGTAGTCGGTCTCCTGGCGCAGCTCTGCCATCAGATAGCAGATTGCCGGATCCGGGGTGCGAAACCAGCTGTGACCGGCGTTCAGCTGATCGCCGAGAATCAGGCGCAGCTCCATCAGACTCGCTCCCCCTCAGGTTGCTGGCTGCTGTGACGAGCGTGGCGACAGCGCTCGCTGCAGTAGCGAACCGCCTCCCAGCTGCGCGCCCACTTGCGCCGCCAGCTGAAGGGGCGCTGGCAGACGGGGCAGATCTTCTCGGGCAGATGGGGTTTGCGATGCATGATGGCTTCCGGCCTTGGCTGATGGGGGATGTGACGTGTGGGTAGGGAGAATAACGAAGCGGGGGCGTGGACGGATCAACCTCGCTGCCGGTTTGCCGCGCAGATGCCCACTTTGTGAGCTGGCGCACAGCCCGTCGGTGCGCCCCTTGTTTGCCAATTAACCAGCCGTTAACGTGGCGAGGCTGCCCGCTGGCAGCACCCATCAATGGATCTTGTTGGCCACCGACTGTCTACAACCGATATGGAGGGGAGTGATGCCAATCATGACAGCTACGCCCCGGGCAGCTTGCCTGCTCGCCCACTGGTATACCCGGGATCCCATTCTCACCTTCGACTTTCCTCACCGCTGATTGGCGGCACCCGCCGTTTGAATTTGTCAGCCGGACGACCCTGATCGCCCCGGCCTCTTTGCCAATCCCGATTTCAAACACACTGGCCCCGCGCCGGTGAGGAGTCTTTTATGCGTCGTATACCCGAGCCGTTTCGTATCAAGATGGTCGAGCCCATCAAACAGACCACTGGCGCCGAGCGCCGTGCCGCCCTCGAGGCCGCTGGCTGGAACCCCTTCCTGCTGCTGGCTGAAGATGTCTACATCGATCTGCTGACCGACAGTGGCACCGGTGCCATGTCCGATCGCCAGTGGGCCGGCATCATGATGGGGGATGAGGCCTATGCGGGCAGCCGCAACTTCGTCGAGCTGGAGCGCGCGGTGCGCGACATTTTTGGTTACCAGCATGTGATGCCCACCCACCAAGGGCGCGGGGCCGAGCAGATCCTCTTCCCCGAGCTGGTCAAGCGCTGCAAGGGCAAGGCGCCGGTGTTTATCTCCAACTATCACTTCGATACCACCAAGGCCCACGTGGAGTTGGCTGGCGCGCGGGCCATCAACCTGCTCACCCCGAAAGCGCTCGACACCACCGCCCCCTATGCCTGGAAGGGGGATTTTGATCTCCCTCGCCTGAGCGACACCATCGAGACCCTGGGGGCCGCCAATGTAGCCGGCATCATCATCACGGTGACCTGCAACAGCGCCGGCGGCCAGCCGGTCTCCATGGCCAATATGGAGGCGGTCTCCGAGTTGGCCCATCGTCACCAGATTCCGGTGGTGATCGACGCCGCCCGCTTCGCCGAGAACGCCTGGTTTATCAAGGAGCGGGACCCGGCCTATGCCAAGTGCAGCATCAAGGAGATAGTGCGCCAGATGTTCGCGCTGGGGGACATCTTCACCATGTCGGCCAAGAAGGATGGGTTGGTCAATATCGGCGGGTTGTGTTGCTTTAAAGAGGATCTCGACCTGTTTCGCGCGGTGCAGGTGCGCTGCGTGGCAATGGAGGGGTTTGTCACCTATGGCGGCCTTGCCGGGCGGGACATGGCGGCGCTCGCCATCGGCCTGCGCGAGGGGATGGATGAGGAGTATCTCACCTATCGCATCAGTCAGGTGGCCTATCTCGGTGAGCGGCTGGCCGAGGCTGGCATCCCGATCCAGACCCCCACCGGCGGTCATGCGGTCTTTGTCGATGCCAAAAAGCTGTTGCCCCATATTCCGGCCGAGCAGTTCCCGGCCCATGCGCTCGCCTGCGAGCTCTATCTGGAAGGGGGCGTGCGCGGGGTGGAGATTGGCTCCCTGCTGCTGGGGCGCGATCCCGCCACCGGCAAGCAGGAGGCGGCGGATTTTGAGCTGCTGCGTCTCACCATTCCGCGCCGGGTCTACACCCGGGATCACATGGACTATGTGGCCGACTGCCTGATCGCGGTGAAAGCGCGGGCCAGCGACATTCGCGGGCTCACCTTTGACTACGAGCCGCCGCTGCTGCGCCACTTCACCGCGCGGCTGAAACCGGTCTGATCAGCAACCGGTCAGACTGGGTGATCAACCGCGCCAAACTGTGCAGATCACCGGTCGCTCCCGGTTAAACGGCCCAGTAAAAAAGCCCCCGCACCAAGGTGCGGGGGCTTTCGTTTATCGACGCAAACCGGGTCAGACCGCCTGATACTCCAGCTCGACCGAGCCCAGCGCCTTAAGAGTGGACTGGGTGGAGTCACGCTGGCTGATCTGGCCGTTTTTGTTCTCCAGCAGCACGGCGCGGCGGATGGTGGCGAGATCTTCGCCGTTAAGCACCGCATGGGCGCAGGCCATCTGCATCGGCGGCAGGCTGGGGTTGAAGGCGGCGTTCTCGGCGTAGCGGCCAGAGAAGATGCGGCCATCGGCAAACTGCAGCGCCACCGCGGCATAGCCCTGGCTATAGGGGGCATAGCTTTGACGGGCGGCGGCCAGTGCGGCTTGCCACAGCGGGTCTTCGCTTTGAAGCTCAAGCTCTGCGTGATCCTGCGGGCTCATCAGCGCATCCGTGATGTCGAGATCTGCCGGCCCAAACGAGTGGGGCAGGAAGGATTGCAGGGCGCTCAGGTCATCGGGCAGGGAGACTTTCAGGATCTTGGCGGTGCTCAGCTCGTTCATGAACTGACGGCAGTGGCCGCAGGGGGTGTAGTTGACGGTGATTTCAGAGATCCCGGTCTCGCCACCCAGCCAGGCGTTGGAGATGGCGGACTGCTCGGCGTGAACCGAGTGGAACAACCCTTGCCCCGCGAACTCCATGTTGGCACCGAAGTACCAGGTGCCGCTCAGGCCGCAGGCGATGGCACCGACGTAAAATTTGGAGATGGGGGCCACCGAGCAGGCAGCAGCCAGCGGCAATAGGGCGAGACGCAGGGCGCGATCATCGAGACCTGTGGCGGCTTTCAGGGTGGCGACTTGCTCCGGCGTGAAGCGGGCGTTGAAGTCGGCACTATCCAGCATGGGCTGCACGGCTGCTTTGAGCGGGGCAGAGAGGGTATCGAATGGCTTGGCAAAACGGGGATGCATAGTGTGTCCTCAAAGGCCAATTGGGCGGCCATTGTAGGGAGCAAGCTCGGGTAAATGTGTGAGCAGGCTCACGCCCTGATGGGCAAACGGAGGGGGATGGTAATGGAAACGTTTGTCTTGTGCAAATTGTGCGGCAGGTCGCACCCCGAGAGGCCAGCAGGCCCCCCGGAATGGTCAACTGGTGGTCAATGGGGTGATCAGATCAGCCAGTGATAGATGGCAAACAGCAGCGGCGCGACGGCAGCGGTGAGGATCCCGCACACCACCATGGCGAGCGATGCAAAGGCCCCCTGGGTGATCCCCTTCTCGGCGGAAGTAGCTGTGCCGATGGCGTGGGCACAGGCCCCCATCGCGAGCCCTTGCGCTTCCGGATCGGTCACTTTGAACAATCTGAGCAGCGGGTAGCCGATCAGGGCGCCGACAATCCCTACCACCACCACCACGGCGGCCGCGATGGCGGGAATGCCGCCGATGGACTGGCTGACGCTCATGGCGAGCGGGGTGGTGATGGATTTGGTGGCCAATGAGGCGAGCAGCGCCGGATCTGTGCCCATAAAATGACCGATCAGCAGGGTTGTGCACACCGAGATCAAGACGGAGGCGAGGGTACAGATTAGGATGGGCTTGAGCTTGGCCTGGATCTGGCGCGCCTGTTGATAGAGCGGCAGCGCCAGCGCCACCACGGCGGGCTCCAGCAGCATGGTAATGGGGCTGCTGCCGCGCTCGTACTGCTCAAGGGGCAGATCGAACCAGAGCAGCAGGCCGATGATCACCGCGGTCGGCACCAGCACAGGGTTGATGATGGGCCAGGGCAGGCGGCGATAGAGGGCGCGGGTGGCGAAATAGAGCGCGAGCGTTAAGGGAATGGCGAGCCAGAAGATCATTTGTTCATCCTCTGGTAGAGCCGACCGACGGTGGCGAGGATCAACACGATCCCGAGCACGATGCAGAGCATGATGACGCCGAAGGATTGGCGCAGGGGCTCAAGCCAGGCCACCAGTCCGACTGCAACCGGCACGAACAGCACGCCCATGTGGCGCAGCAGCAAGCCTGCCCCCAGCTCGACCCAATGCAGCTTGATCAGCTGCAGGGAGAGCAGCACGAAGAGCAGCAGCATGCCGATGATGCTGCCGGGAAAGGCGAACGGCAGGATGGCTGCCACGGATTTGCCTGCCAGCAGGCAGGCGACGATGACCATAAAGTCACGAAAGTACAGCAAGGCGCGTTGCGCGATCACGTGAACCTCATCGACTGGGAAGAAAAATCGCAGTTTACCAGAGAGGCCGGGTCGCGGCATTAAAACAATAACAACTGAAATCAGTTCGTTTGAAGCTGATTTGTATGCAGATTATCTGTTGAACATCGTCTGATAGAACCCTTTTCGAACTACAAGGAGTAGTGATGACATCCCTCTTGTCCCGAGTTCGCCAGCTGGCGAACGATAATGTGTTGCCACCCCACCTGCTGCAAACCCGTCAGTGGGAAGGGCCTCTGTGCCGGGTGCGACTTGACAACACCGGTTCTGATGCTACCCCGGTTGAGCGCTGGGTGCTGTTTGATGGCAAGCTTGGCCTGCCGGTGGAGAGCGCCATCTATGGCGAAGGATTCCAGATGCTGGCCCAGACCATGGGTAGCTGGCTGTCACCGCAACATGTCGGCCGTTGTCCCGATTCCAGCGTCTATCGCATCACCGATGACAACGGCTATCACACCATTCACAACCTGTTGCTGGTGGAGCATAACAAGGGGTGGCTGCTGCTCGCCTTTGCCAGCTGCCACCGTTTTGGCGGGGAGTTTCGCCTCTACCCCGATGGCCGCTTGCAGATCCTGATGAACTGCGAAGGGCGAACACTCGCGGCCGGTGAGCACTGGCAGAGCGAGGCGCTGATCTGCCTCGAAGGGGCGGAGCGCGAGGATCTGCTGGCCGAGCTGGCACGGCTGATCGAGGCCGAACATGGCTCGCTGATCGGCAAGGTAAATGAGCGCCCGAGCGGCTGGTGCTCCTGGTATCACTACTACGCCGAGGTGAGCGCCGCCGACATTCGCGAAAATCTGCAGGTTCGTGCCGAGCGTTTCCCGGCCCTGCGCTATGTGCAGATCGACGACGGCTATCAGGCCAAGATGGGCGACTGGCTCACTCCGTCGGCCAAGTTCGAGCAAGGCGTTGCTTCATTGGCTGCGGAGATCAAACAGGCTGGCTGCGAGCCCGCTCTCTGGGTCGCTCCCTTTATCGCAGAGCCCGGTTCACAGGTGTTTCAGGATCACCCCGATTGGTTTGTGAAGGGGGATGACGGCCTGCCGCTCCCCTCCGAGCGGGTCACCTATGGCGGTTGGCGTTGTACTCCCTGGTATGTGCTGGACGGTACCCACCCCGAGGTGCAAGCGCACCTCGAGCGGGTTTTCCGTACCCTGCGCGAGCAGTGGGGCATCCACTATTTCAAGCTCGATGCCAACTTCTGGGGCGCCATCCACGGTGGTCGTTTCCACGATCCGGCAGCCACTCGGGTTGAGGCCTATCGGCGCGGCATGGCCGCCATCCTGCGTGGTGCAGGTGAAGGGGCCTTCCTGCTCGGTTGCAACGCCCCCATCTGGCCAAGCCTTGGCTTGGTGCACGGCATGCGGGTGAGCGATGACGTGGAGCGCAATGGCCACCGCTATCGCCAGATCGCCCGCGAGGCCTTCTGCCGCGCCTGGCAAAATGACAAGCTCTGGGCCCTCGACCCCGACTGCATTTGCCTGCGTGATCTACCGAGCCAGCAGGCAAGTAAAGCTGAATACAGTTTCCATCTGGCTGCACTGGTGGCGAGCGGTGGCATGATGCTGGCCGGTGATCGACTGCAGGATCTCGATGAGGAGCAAGCGGCGCAACTGCGCAAGCTGCTTGAGCTTTGTGCGTCCCGTGCACCCTCTGCCCGTTTCGAGTCGATGGACTTTGCCTGTGGTGAAGTAAGCCTGCCCGAGGGCGGCACTTTGCTCTGTCTGTTCAACTGGGAGGGGCAACCACAGGAGTTTCTGCTGCCGGAAGGGGGAACCGATTTTTGGCAGGGACAGGCAGTCGGTACGGCTGTGACCCTGCAAGAGGGCGAAGGGCGGGTGATCCGCTACGCCTGATCACAACCTCACCATAAACAATTCAGGCTCCATCACGGAGCCTGAATTGTTTCAATCAGCGGTTATCAGTAACGCCACTCAAAACCGACGGCGTATTTGGCGGAGCCATAGCCCGGGATATCACTGCCGGAGGCGATCGCCTTGAGGGTCAGCAACGGGGTGATGGGCACCCCCAGACCAAAACCGATGGCCAGTTGATCATTGGGGTTCCCCATCAGATCGACCCGCATCACCCGATAGAGGGACATATCCTCGCTCAGGTGCATATAGGCTTGCGAAGCGCGGTTATAGACCTGACCAAACACCTCCAGCTGGAAACCTGACTGGGCGCTGATGGCCAGCGGTACCCCGACAAACTTGTAGAGATGGGAGCCGTTGAAGTAGCTGTTGGTGATCAGGGGAGTGAAATCAGTCTGCTGATAAAGGGTATTGAAGTTCTGTTCTACGATGCGATAGGTCTGCTCGGGCAGGCGAGCAAGATAATCCGGCACATCGAACCGGTATGCGGCGTTGGCTGCCAGCGGCAGCAGGGCCAGTAATCCGAGCAGTGCGTGGTGACGAGGCATCAGCAAATGGCTTCCGTTCGGCCAAAGAGATCTCTTGCTTGGGAGACATCCACTCAGGATGTTGCAAGATATTGGTTTTTGGGGAAATCCCCTTCGTCATTATGACCTGAAGAAGGGGATGGGCGGGAAGGATTTATTGTGAAACTACTCACAACTTATAAATCTTCCAGATAGTGGTAGAGACTCTTTAGAATCGCAAAATTCCGTTCGTTACTCTGGTTCTGCTCGGCCAGTGCCTCGAGACGGGGCACGTAGTCCGGCAGACGGCGGCTGAAGTAGTCGCTGCAGTGCAGGCGCCAGCGTTTCTGCTCTGCTTCGCTCAAGGTGTGTGGCCAGTTGCGGGCGCGGTAGCGGAACAGCATCTCCGGCAGCCGGGCGTCGGTAAAGGCGAACTCCCGTTCACCCAGCAGATCCGCGGGGGTGGCACGCACCAGATCCATGGTGGACTTGTCGCCATGGCCAAAGAATCCGGCGTAGAGCTGGGTATCGGGGTCGCTCTCATTGCTGCCGGCGAACTCTTGATTGAACACTTCCACCAGTTTTTCCCGCACCTCGGGGTGGGCGCGCAGCAGATCCAGGCTCTTGCGGCACTGCTCCCGATCGATGCCCAGCTCGTCGGCCCGTTCCGCCGTCAGGGTGGCGGCCGGCGCCAGCACCGGGCACTTGTTGATGTGCACCAGTTTGACCGGAATGCCCGCCAGATCCCCCAGCTCCTCTTTCTTGGTGTAGAGGCGCTCGCGGATCTCCTCGCTGGAGAGTTCAATGAGCGGAGTGGGGTCACGGGTCAGATCCACCATGATCACCGCGTTCTGGTTGGTGGGGTGCCAGGCAAGTGGCGAGACCCAGCTTGCACAACCCTGCCAGGGGGAGAACATGCCGGAGACGTGCACCAGCGGCTTCATGGTCACCACGTCAATCAGCGCCTTCACCTTGTTCTTGTTGCGAAGGTCAAAGAGATAACCAAACAGCTTGGGTTGCGCCTTTTTCACCAGCTTGGCCATCTCGATGGTAGCCAGCACGTCTGAGAGTGCGTCGTGGGCATTGGCGTGGGCGACGCCGTTGGCGACCGTCAGCTTCTCCAGCCGGAAACTCGGCTTGCCCTCATCGTCAAACGCCCACTCGATCCCCTCCGGGCGCAGGGCATAGCAGGCCCGCAGCATGTCGAGAATATCCCAGCGGGAGTTGCCATTCTGCCAGCTGTAGGCATAGGGATCATAGAAGTTGCGATAGAGGGTGTAGCGGGTCACTTCATCATCGAAGCGGATGCTGTTGTAGCCAAGCACACAGGTATTCGGCGTGGCGAACTGCTCGTGGATCTGGCGAATGAAATCCGCCTCGCACAGCCCATCCTTCATCGCCTTTTGCGGCGTGATACCGGTAATCAGGCACGCCTCCGGATCTGGCAGATAGTCCGCCGGCGGTTTGCAATAAATGACCAGCGGCTCGCCAATGATGTTGAAATCTGCATCGGTGCGAATACCGGCAAACTGCGACGGCCTGTCCTTGGCGGGGCTGATGCCGAAGGTTTCGTAGTCGTGGAAATAGAATGTTGGCTCGTTGCCCGCGTGTGCTGTTTTGCTCATGTTGCTCGAGATGAGGTATCCGATGACGGTAGCGCCTAGCGCTAGGGTGGGCGGTGCCAGGCACCACAATTGTGTGCATGGTAAACCATAGCGCAGGCAGAACGAAGTGCGAGCCGTGCAGGTGGCGGTATATTGGGCGGTTGCTCCCGATATCTTATGCACTTCTGTCTTGCTCACCGGGACTATACGACCAATTTATCTCGTAGGATGCGATGATTTTTTATGACACCAGAATGTTAGCCTGGTCCCATATCCGCTGGTTATAAGGGGTATAACCAGCGTGTGACAGCGGGAGCCTTTAGACTGCAGGCCTCAAAACAGCAATTTTGCAGGTGGTGCAGTTATGGTGATTACTCAGGGTCCACAGTTCAACGGCAAGGCATCCAAGCGGATGCATGTGATGGCCAAACCTATCGGGGCCGTGTGTAACATCGACTGTACCTACTGCTACTACCTCAGCAAGCAGGATCTGCTGGAATACAAGAAGGGGTGTTCGCCCCAGATGGACGAGCAGACCCTTGAGACCTATATCCGTCAATATATCGAGGGGCAGAATACCCCCGAGATCATCTTCTCCTGGCAGGGGGGCGAGCCGACGTTGCTCGGGCTCGACTATTTTCGCAAAGTGGTCGAGTTGCAGCGCAAATACCAGCCGCAAGGGGTGGTGATTGCCAACGACCTGCAGACCAACGGAATCCTGCTCAACGATGAGTGGTGTGAATTTCTGGCCGCCAACAACTTTCTCATCGGTCTGAGCATTGATGGCCCCGAGCTGCTTCACAACGCCTATCGGGTCAACCGAGCCGGGCGCGGTACCTTCAATCAGGTGATGACGGCGGTGGCGCTGTTGCACAAATACAAGGTGAAGTTTGCCACCCTGACCTGCGTGAACAACCTCACCAGCAAGAATGCGCTGGAGGTTTATCGCTTCCTGCGTGATGAGGTGAAGTCGCCCCAGATGCAGTTTATCCCCATCGTCGAGCAGAAGAGTTTTCGCACCACCGCGCCCCAGACCTGGCAACCGCAGGAGCAACTCAAGCAGGGGGACAAGCGCCTCAATCCCTGGCACAAAAATTCGGTGGTCGAGCCCTGGAGCGTTTCGGCCGAGGGGTGGGGGGATTTTCTCATCACTATTTTCGATGAGTGGGTGCAGCGGGATCTGGGACGTGTCTTCGTGCAATATTTCGAGGCGAGCGTCGAAACCTGGATGGGACGCAAGAACCCCCTCTGTACCTTGGGGGAGATCTGCGGCAAGGGGCTGGCGATGGAGCCCAACGGCGATGTGTTTGCCTGTGACCACTATGTCTATCCCAAGTACAAGATCGGCAATATCCACCATCAGCCGCTCAGTGAACTGGCGTATTCGCCCGCCCAGCAAGCGTTCGGCTTTGCCAAATCGCGCAGCCTGACCCGTCAGTGCCAGCAGTGTGACTACCAGTTTGCCTGCTATGGGGAGTGCCCGAAGAACCGCTTTATTCGCACCCACGAAGGGGAGGCAGGTCTGAATTACCTCTGTGCCGGTTGGTACAAGTTTTTCAGCCATATTGATCAGTCGATGGCCTATATCCTTCGCCGTGCCGGTTATCCGGTGGTCCATGGCAAGTACCGTGATGCGGTGATGAATAACGGCGTCTTGACACATGGTCAGAGGAAATAAGCGATGCAGAACATGTTGAGTCGCTGCGAGTTTCGTCACACCCGCTCCGGCACCATGGGCTCCTTGTGGCTGGCCCTTGGTATGACCTTGTCTGGCGCAGCGCTGGCGGTAGCCAGCCCTGAGCCGCCGGTCACCACATCAGCGAATGGGGCACCCACTGCATCCGTGGCGGCCAGTGCCCCCTCAGCCGCCCAGATCCAGCAGTGGGCCTACAGTGCGCAGAATATCTCCCTGCCAGCGGTGGAGCGGGCCGATGCCCTGCGCCAGCTGGCGGCTTATCCGAACCAGAACAGTCTGGTGGCGGTGGCCAGAAGCCTGCGTGATGAGCACGCATTGGTGCGTGAAGCGGCGGTGATTGCCGCCGATCCCTATCAGTTTGCGCACCGCTGGCGACTGCTCTCACCACTGCTGGCTGACAGCAGTGCCGAGGTTCGCCGCGCCGCTACCCTCAATCTGGCTCGCGATTATGGCGCCATGAATGAGGGGCAACTGAGCGCCATTGGCCAGCCGCTGGCGGAGGTGAGCGAGTATCTCGCCCGGCAGCAGGACCCTGCTCAGCAGCTGTTGCAGGCAGATCTCTATCGCTGGACCCGGCAGTGGGACAAGGCGCAGGCAAGCTACGAACAACTGCTGGCCAATCAGCCCGATAATCCCCTGATCTGGCTTGGCCTCTCTGACAACTTGCGGGCTCAGCAACGGGATGCCGAGGCGCTGGCCTTGCTCAACAAGGGGATTCTTGCGCTGCCGCAGAATGCCAACCTCCATTACGCCAAGGCGCTGACCCAGGTGCGCCTCGATCAGAAGAACGAAGCGGCAGTCACCATGGCACGGGCGGCGGAGCTCGCTGGCAATAATAGCTACTTCTGGTATCTCAACGGGGTGCTGCAAGAGCCGCTGGATCTTGAGAAAGCCATCGGCTCGTTCGAGCTTGCCTACCGGATCTCCGGCGCGCCGGAGCAGCTCTATGCGGTGTGTGATATCTACCTTCGCCACGATCACCCCAAGAGCGACGCCTGCATGAGTGAACTTGGCAAGATAGCGCCCCCCGAGGTGCTGGCCGAGCTCAATAGCAAGCGCGCGAGCAAGACGAGCACGCCGCCGGTTTCCGCTGGCCAGTGATGGCTGCCACTTCTCTTACTGCACAGGTCAGGCTATGACGATCATACCGTTCAAATGCGCAATTCCGTTGCTGGCGACCACCCTGCTGGTGGCCGGCTGCACCCTCTCGGTCAAACAGGGCAACCAACCGCTCCATCCGCTGCGACAGAAGGTTGAGGCGGACATGGTGCTGGTGGAAGGGGGCCGTTTTGAGATGGGCTCCAACGACCCTGCCGCCAAAGCGAGCGAAGGGCCGCAGCATACGGTCTCGCTCAACAGCTTCTACATGGCAAAATTCGAGGTGACCCAGGCTCTTTTCGAAGCGGTGATGGGCCCCTCCATCAGCTATTTCCAGGCACCGGATGTACCGGTCAACAACCTCAGCTGGCAACAGGCCAATCTGTTTGTGACAAGGCTCAATGAGCTGACCGGCGCTCACTACCGCCTGCCCACCGAAGCTGAGTGGGAGTATGCAGCCAAGGGGGGCAAGCTGAGTAAAGGTTATCGTTACAGCGGCTCCGATCAGATTGACGAAGTGGCCTGGTACAGCGGCAACGCCAAGAATCGCGCCTATCCGGTGGGGCTGAAAAAGCCCAACGAGCTGGGGCTATACGACATGACCGGCAATGTGGGGGAGTTTGTGGCTGATGCCTATGAAGAGACCTTCTATCGCCACAGTCCTCAAGAGAACCCGAACAATGCCCAGCAGAGCAAGAGCCACCTCGCCCATAAGTCGGTGCGAGGCGGCAGCTACGCCTATGAGGCTGAATTGTCTGAAAATTTCCGGCGTGATTTTGCCAGCCAGTCGGTGATGATGGCTGACATGGGATTGCGACTGGTGCGAGATGCCCGTTAGGACTGAACGATGGAGGTGGTCAGCCCCAGCTCGCTGACCACTTCGAACAACTGCTGGCGCAGCCAACGGTGGCCAGCCTCGGTGGTCCGGCTGGGGTGCCAGATGGCCGACAGGCTGAATACTGATTCCTCGAAGGGGAAGGGGAGTACCCGCACATCATACATGCCGGCAAAGGTATTTATGATGGAGGTGGGCAAAACTCCGATGATCTCGCTGCACGCAATGATGGGCAGCATCTCCATGGCGGTCGGCACCCGTACCACGATATTGCGGTTGGCCATTTGCGGCAGGTGCTCGGCGGTGATCATGCTGCCTCTGACCTGCCACTGGGCCAACGCCACATGCTCCTCGGTAAAATAGGCCTCCACCGTCAAGTTGCTGCCCAGTCGCGGGTGGTTGCTGGCACACACCACCTTCACTTGCTCGCCATAGAGCACCTCGCTCTTGAGCATGCTGCGCCCGCTCTGGGTCATGTCGATGATGAGATCATAACGCTGCATCCGCAGGTCACTCTCCATATCCTCGGTAAAGAGGGGATGCACCTCGAGCGAAATACCTGGGGCGTGTGCCCGGATCTTGCACAGCAGCGCCGGGACCAGTTGGGCACTGACCAGTCTGACACAAGCGATGGAGAAGACTCGCTGGGAAGTGCGCGGATTGAAGGTGCGCGAGGTCGAGAGGGTCGAGCTGAAGTTTTTCAGCGCGGCCGCCATCGCCGGATAGATGTCGATGGCAAACGAGGTGGGCTCCATCCCCACGACCTTGCGATTAAACAGAGGATCACCGTAGATCTCCCGCAGTCGCTTGAGGGCCTTGCTGACGGCGGGTTGGCTGATTTCCATGCGTGTCGCCGCCCGGGATAGGCTGCGCTCTTCATAGATGGCGACAAAGATCGGGATCAGGTTCAGCTCGGTACTTCTGATGTCTAACAAGAGAGGCCTCGTTACATGCTCGTGGAAAAATCACACTGCCTTGGCACTGCCGGGTAGCCGGAGGGGAGAACCTGCCACACCAGTCAGGTGGCGTGGCAGCCAGCTGGTATCCCACTTTGGCAGTGTAATGAAGTGGGCAAAGTGGGACAACCAGTGCAGGGGTTGGTTGCTGCGTGGCGCACTTTATTTATCTGTTTGCGTTGCTGGATGACTGATCCGCTGAGGTCGGTTTGCCAGTCAGGGGGGGCAATTCCGGCAGGGCCGCTTGCCAGCCGACAATGTGGCCCAACCGTGAGCGGATGTTGCCAAGACTGGCGCCCCGTTGCCTTTGCAGGCGCACCAGCAGGCGCCAGCCCATCCTGAGCGCATCAGCCCGATCAAGGGGATCTTGCTGGAATACAGCCTGTTGTTGCTGCCAAGCCTGATCGGAACTGACACGGCTAAGTTCCAGCCAACCCCTCTTGGCCCGCAGATAGCGATAGGCCAGTACCCGCACCGCCCCCCACTGCCTGCTCCAGATGGCGGCCCCATATTGCCAGCCGAGCGGGCGAGGGTGGTGACGGTAGTAACGGGCCATAGCAAGAAGTGCCAGTACCAGCAGGGCTACACCACCGGCTACTCCGAGCAACCGATGCCAGTAGGTCGCCAGCCAGGAGGCGGGAGTGTGGCGCACTTGCAGGGTCTGCCCAGGGAGGGTCAGGGTTTGCAGCTGGCCAGTCTGGCTGTTCCACCAGGCAAGCTCCAGCGCGGGCAGGGTCAACTCACCACCGCGCTGCACGATATAGGTAGTCTGATCTTCCCGTGTCGAGAGGTACTCCCCCCGATCCTGGGTATCGTTCAGTCGGGCTTGCGCCGGATAGGCCTGTACCCGCCCATCGCTTGCAAGCGGAGTGATCAGCGGCGGGATCAGCACCGAGAGGGTATCCTGCCCGCTGGCGGTCACGGTGCGGGTGATAGCATCCCCTACCCGCAGCTCGCCGTCAGCATGGTCATCCGCAGAGTGCTGCCAACGCTGGCTCAGGGTGAGATTGCTGGCGCTCAGCCAACGCCCGCCGACCGTCAGGGCTGGGTCGGGCAGAGCGGCGGCAAAACGCTGAGGGTGGGTGGTGAGGGTGATCTGCAGGGAGCCCCCTTCAGGGCGCGCCACGGTGGCCCGCACCGCGATGGCGGGGATCTCGAACTGGCCGGATTGCTGGGGATAGAGCGTCAGCTCCCAGCGCTGGTGTGACCAGGTCTCGCCATCGCGGCGCTGGGTGAAGTTGGTTGCCAGCTCGCTGCGCTGCTTGACCATAACCCCCGGCAGCTCGAACTGGCCGATGCGGGTGCCCGCGGTAAACCAGCGGTTGGTCGCCAGCTCCAGATAGAGGGTGATCTGTTGGTTGACGGCATAGGGGCGCTTCTCCTCCCCCTGATCTTTCAACCAGCTCTTGAGGGTTACCTGAGTGGCGTCAGTCGCATCAGCGGCCTCGGCAGCCTGTGCTTCGACGATGAGCAGCACGGCCCCGAGCAGGGTAGCGGTCGCCACGTATCCGCAAAGCCAGTGCCGGAGTTTATTGTGCCGGTTGCACATGGGTAGGCTCCTTGTGGGTGGCAGATCGAGGACGGGCGGTTGCGCTCGTTTGCTGCGCTTGTAGCTGGAGGCGGAATTTGGCTTGCAGGAAGTCACCGGGATCAGACTCCACCCGGCGCAGCCACTTTTCGGCCTGCGCCGGATTGGCCAGGATCTGATCTGCGGTCAGGGTTTCGCGCGCCATCAGGGATGAAGCCACGGTTTCTTCCGCCCCGTCGGCACTGCGTGGCTCATCATCGGGCAGTTCACTGGAGTGATCAGGTCCATCCGGCGTGCCGGTCTGGCTCTGACTGGCGCGGTTGATCTCGTCAACAATCCCGCTCATCACCTGATAGTTGTGGGCGGCTGATTGGCGCACGCTCGGGTCGCTGGCCTCGTCAGCCAGTTTCCGGAACAGCCGGCGGGCGGCCAGATACTCACGCTGTCTGGCGAGGGCATTGCCGGCATAGAGCAGAGCCTGTTCGGAGTCGGCTTGCAGGAATGCTGACTGGGCCAGTGCAAACTCGGCGCCATAATAGTAGGCCACCCCCTTGTAGAAGGGATCTTCATAGTGTTTAGCCGCCTCCAGATAGTCCCCCTGCTGGAAGTACCACTGCCCCTGCTGATCCGGGGTGAGCCAGAGGTTGAACCACTGCTGTTTCAGCTCCTTTGCCCAGTGATTGATCGCAGGCTCTGTCGGCTCTGCGGGCGCCAGAGAGAAGGTGGTGGCCTGCGCAGGCGTCGTCTGTAACAGGGAGAGACCGATGGCTGCCACCAGACCCCACTGCACCAGCCAGCCTTTGCGAAACCAGAGCAGCAGCAGGGCGACGACCGGAAAGAGCAGGTAGTAACCCATGTCCTGCCAGAGCATCAGGGAGTCGTTGTGGATCAAAAAGTTGCGTTCAATCCCCCGGTTGATCCGCTCTACGTCGCCATTATCCACCGTCATGGTGAGCAGGGTGCCATTGCTGTCACTGGCCAGTCGCCTTAGTGAGGCAAGCTCCAGCGGGCGTTTGCCACTCAGGGCCGGGTCGCCAGCGGCCAGGATCAGCAGCTGACGGGATTGACCACGGAAATAGTCAGCCAAGGGGGCGATGGCGGAGGGGCTGATGCCATCACTCACCAGCAAAACGGTGCTGCCAGTCTCATCGGCCAGAAGATCGGTGAGCAGCGGGATCACCTGTTCGGTGCGCTTGCCCGCTTTAGGCATGATTTCGGGACGGATGGCGGCGAGGATAGGGTCATAGACGGCACTGTCACGGGTCAGTGGCATGGCAGTGTGGGCCGAGCCGGCAAAGACCACCAGCCCGTTGCGCCCGCCATCGCGGGTCGCCAGCAGATCGCTGATCTTCTGTTTGGCCCGCGTCAACCGGTTGGGGGCGATATCCGTTTCCAGCATGGAGTCGCTGTTATCGAGCAGGATCAGCAGGGCGCCCTGATCTTCGCCAAAAGGGGAGGGTTCACGGTTCCAGGTCGGCCCTGCGCAGATCAGGATGGCGAGCCCCATCAGCAGCCCCAGCACCTTGAGGGGCAGGTTCTTTTTCCAGCCGGTGTCCCCCAGCGTCAACGCCGCGCGCAGATGGGGCGGCAGCCGCTGTTGCCAGTTGTTCGCTTCATCCATGTGCCAGCGCAGCAACAGGATGGCGACAAGGGGGAGCAAGGCCAGCAGCCACCAGGGGCGCAGAAAGTGGGCGTTCAGCCAGAGCTGTTGCCAGTAGAGAGGATCCATCATGGCGTGTCTCCTGAGAGAGCAGTGCGCAGGCGGTAGCGCCTGAGGGTCAACAGGGAAAAGAGGGTGAGATAGAGGACGACGCTGACGGCGATGAGGTAATGGTGCAGGCTTTCGCGGGTCTGAAAGCGGGTGCTTTCGTAGCGTTGTGGCTCCAGCTCACCGATCACCTGATAGGCGCGCGTCAGCTGCGCCTCATCAAGAGCCTGAAACAACTGGCCGCCGGTCAGGGTCGCCAACTGTTGCAGGGTATCGAGATCGAGTGCCTGTTCGCCGACGGTGGCCGGATCCCCCATGGCGATAGTATGCAGCCGCACGCCGTTGACCGCGGCTACCCGGGCCGCATCCCGCGGGCTGACAAAACTGCCGGTGTCGTTGCCATCGGTAAGGATGATGGCGACTTTCTCCCGCTTGGCGCTGTTCTGGTCTTGTTGCCCGTGGCGATCACTGTTGTTGAACACTTTGATTGCCAGGCCGATGGCATCCCCCAGATGGGTGCTCTGGCCTGCCATGGCGACATCGGTTTCCTGCAGCAGGGTTTGCCAGGTGTCGAGATCGGCGGTAAACGGCGCCTGGACAAAGGCGGCATCCCCAAACAGGATGAGCCCGAGTCGATCTCCTTCGCGCGTTGCAGCAAATTGTTTAAGCACCTCTTTGGCGGCGTCGAGCCGACTGAGGGACTTGCCGGGGTCGGTAGAGAAGTCGGTCTCGGCCATGGAGCTTGAGAGATCCAGCACTATCATCACATCCCGCCCGAACCGCTCGCGCACTTGTGGGGGGCCATAAATGGTGGGCTTGGCCAGCGCCAGCACCGCCAGTAGCCAAACGGTGATCAGGGCGATCCGCTGCCACCAGCTGGCAGTCAGCTGGGTTGCCCCCTCACGCGGCGGTTCATCCAGTAGATCGATCAGCAGATCGAAGAAGGGCACCTTGATGGCACTCTGCCGGGTGCGATAGGCCGGAATAAGGCGAAATACCAGCAACGGCAGGGGCAGCAGCCAGAAACAGTGGGGGTGGGCAAACTCGAGACCTGCATCAAGCATGATGGGCCTCCGTCGCCAACGAGGCTGTTTGTATTGGAGTCTGGTGGTGGGCAAGCCAGTCGTTGCAGAGGGAAACGAGGCAGAGCTGATCACTGACGCTTAGCACCACCTGATCACAGACCAGCGATACCAGCCAGCGCTCCCCCAGTTCGGTCGCGAAACGGGGCTGCCTATCAGCCATGGCATTATCGAGAGTCTGCAGCAACGCCATGCCAAACAGCTTGCCGTGCCGGGGATCCAGGTGGGTCAACACCTGCTTGATCAGGTGAAACAGTGCCAGACGGGCCCCGGCATCAGACCAGTTGATCGTGCGCAGGGCCGCCTGCGCTTCACGGCGGTAACGCTGTTGCCACCAGCGCTGTGCCCGGTGATAGAGCCAGAGCAGCGCCAGCGCCCCCAGGCTCAGCGCCAGCAGCAGCCAGCCTGCGGTTTGCGGTTGCCAGCTGATGGTGGGTGGTACGGTCACGTCCTGCAATTCGCGCAGCATATAGGTGCCGGGCAGCTTGTGGTTCATCAGTGATCTCCTCCCAATGTGGTAATGAGGCGGGCGAGGTGGTGGCCACCGGTGTCGAGGGTGATAAGCGGCAATCCCTTGAGGGCCATCAGTCGCAGCAGTTGATCTTTTTTCAGCTGCTGCTGGCGGGCTAGCCCTTGATCCAGCACAGGGATCTGGTGGGGAGCAATATTGAGCTGGTACTGGCCATCGCCGACTACCCAGCTGGCGTCTGCGGCTGTGGTCGACAGGGTCGACTCGAGGGGATCGGCGATGTGCAGTGCCAGCACATCGTTGTGCTGCTGCAAGTAACCGAGGCGGGCCAGGTCGGCCTCGGTGACGCCTGTCCAGTCGCTAAGAAAGATCAGGGTGGTATTTTTCAACTTGAGGCGGTCCAGCATCGCCAGCAGGGGGGCCAGACCGGTCGCCTCGCTGTCGCGGCTGGTGGCCGAGAGAGCATGATTGGCGGCACAGAGCTGGCGCAGTCCTGCCAACCAGTGGCCACGGGAGCGCTGGCCGCGCAGCCACGCCACGCCATCGCAGTGCAAAATGGCGAGCCCGACCCGATCGCTCTCTTTGAGTACTTGCCAGCCGAGCAGGGCGGCGACTTCGGCGGCCACTACCGACTTCATCACCTCCACCGAGGAGAAGAACATGCAACTGCGCTGATCAACGCAGAGGATCACGTGACGATCTTTCTCTTCACTATAACTGCGCACATGGGGGCGGCCGGTGCGCAGGGTCACTTTCCAGTCCAGGGTGCGAATATCATCCCCTTGCTGATAGTGGCGCAGCTCTTCAAAGTTGAGTCCACGGCCGCGAAAGCGTGACGGGTGGCGGCCGCACAGCAGGTTGCCGCTGTTTAACCGGGGCAGCAGTGAAAACTGGCCGACCAGCCCCTGTAGCCGGACCAGCGTCAGGTAGTCACAGTGGATGCGGGGGTCACCACTGGGCGGTTGCCCGCCCTGTGTCAGCCTGTCATGGGATAAGGAGCGAGGTGTCATGGTATCGCTTACCCGATGACGACGTGATCGAGCAGAGTCATCACCACCTGCTGGTGATCCACCCCATCTGCCAGCGCGTCATAGCTGAGGGTAAAGCGGTGACCAAGCACGCTGGGCACCATGGCGCGCACATCGTCGGGCAGCACGTGGTTGCGCCCTTGCAGCCAGGCATAGGCGCGTGCGCACTTGTCCAGAGCAATGGATGCGCGGGGACTGGCGCCGACCGCAATCCACTGTGGCAGCCCGGTGGCTGGGTAGCGATCGGGGTGTCGGGTCGCCATGACCAGCGCAATGATGTAGTGCTCCACCAGCGGTGAGACCGTCATGGCCGAGAGCTCTGATCTGGCCTGCAAGATGAGCTCAGGAGGGAGGGGGGCGAACCCCTCGTTCTGCTGGCGGGTACCGCGCTCTTCGGCCCGCACCAGCCGAATGATGGCAAGCTCTGCCTCATCATCGGGGTAGGCGACCGAGACCTTGAGGGCAAAACGATCCATCTGGGCTTCTGGCAGCGGGTAGGTACCCTCCTGCTCGATGGGGTTCTGGGTGGCCAGCACCATAAAGAGCGCGGGCAAGCGATGGCTCTTGTCACCGACGGTGACGGTGCCTTCGGCCATCGCCTCCAGCAGCGCCGCTTGTACCTTGGCGGGGGCGCGGTTCACTTCATCGGCCAGTACGATGCTGTTGAAGATGGGGCCTGGCTGGAAACGCAACTGGTGGGATCCGTCACGCTCCTGATACATCTCTGTGCCGGTTACATCCGAGGGGAGCAGGTCGGGGGTGAACTGAATGCGGCCGAAGCTGGTATTGAGGGCTTCTGCCAGCGCCTTGACCGAGCGGGTCTTGGCGGTGCCGGGCAAACCTTCAAGGAGCACGTGGCTATTGGTCAGCAGGCCGATGACCAGGGCGCGGATCACATGGGACTGGCCGACCACACTGAGACCAACCTGTTCGATGAGTTGCGAGATCTGTTG
Source organism: Aeromonas sp. Y311-2 (assembly GCF_027706025.1). Lineage (NCBI taxonomy): Bacteria > Pseudomonadati > Pseudomonadota > Gammaproteobacteria > Aeromonadales > Aeromonadaceae > Aeromonas > Aeromonas sp. Y311-2. The sequence goes on from NZ_JAPDCL010000024.1 coordinate 33,671, forward strand.
TTGCAAGAGGTTCATAGGGTTTTCCACAGGGTACATTTAACGAGACAGAGATTGGGCTAGGAGGGGCCAACAGGTTTTCAATTTCCAGCCGGCACGGGGCGAGCCAGCTGGAAATTGAAAACGCCCACCAGAGAGTGATGGGCGTTGGAGTCACCGCCTTACTTGATGGTGGCGACTTTTTGTTTGAGTGCATCCAGCTCTGCCAGTTTGCCCTTGAGCATCAGGCTTTGGGAGCTAATGCTGGCAGGGTTCATCTGGAAGCTCTGCTGCATCGGGTAGTTGGGCAGAGTGTCGAAGAACTCTTTCAGGATCCCCTGTACCGGTACGAACAGCCACATGTTGTCTGCCATCCAGCGCATATACATGCCTGACTCGTGTGGTGCTTTTTCGAACGGATCGGCGCGCAGGTTGATGATTTGCGGCCAGTTCGGGGTAGCTCGGACGGCATCAGAGATGTTGCCCTGCATTGTGGCAAAGTTCAGCTTGAAGTCATTCCAGCGCACGGCGTTGAGCTCGCCGTTGGCGGAGAAGTAGAGCATTGAGTTCCGTGGGGCGGTGTCGGCCTTACCGGACAGGTACGGCATGAAGTTGTAGCCGTCCAGTTTCACCCGCCACTCTTTGCCGTTGGCCTTGTAGCCCTTGGCCAGCTTCTCTTTCACATCCGGTACACCGGCAGCGGCCAACAGGGTCGGCATCCAGTCCTGATGGGCCATCATGGCGTTGACCTTGGTGCCTGGCTTGATCACGCCCGGCCAGCGAACCAGTTGCGGAACCCGCATCCCGCCTTCCCATGTGGTGCCTTTTTCGCCGTAGAAGGGGGTGGAGCCGCCATCCGGCCAACTGGCTGTCTCGGCGCCGTTATCGGTGGTGTAGATCACGATGGTGTTGTCGGCGACCCCAAGCTCGTCCAACTTGTCGAGCAGGATCCCCACCTGATCATCGTGCTCCAGCATGCCGTCGGCATAGATGCTGACGCCAGATTTACCCTGATACTTCTCTTGCAGACGGGTCCAGACGTGCATACGGGTGGCGTTGTGCCAGATGAAGAAGGGCTTCTTGGCCTTGACAGCTTTCTCCATGAACGCCAGCGAAGACTCGAGGAACTCTTCGTCAGCATGCTCCATGCGCTTGCGAGTCATGGGGCCGGTATCTTCAATCTTGCCGTCGGCAGAGGATTTTATGACACCGCGTGGGCCATATTTTTTCTTGAACTCCGGATCTTTCGGGTAGTAGTAGGTTTCCGGCTCCTCTTCTGCATTGAGGTGGTAGAGGTTGCCGAAGAATTCGTCAAAGCCGTGTTTGGTCGGCAGGTGCTGGTCCCGATCGCCCAAATGGTTCTTGCCGAACTGAGCCGTCATGTAACCCTGCCCCTTGAGCAGGTCACCCAGGGTTGGGGCCCAATCTGGAATACCTTGCGGTGAACCTGGGATGCCGATGGTCAGCAGACCAGTACGGAACGGCTCCTCGCCAGTAATGAAGGCCGCGCGGCCTGCGGTGCAGGATTGCTGACCGTAGTGATCGGTAAAGAGGGCCCCTTCTTTGGCGATCCTGTCCAGGTTCGGGGTCTGGTAACCCATCATCCCCTGGTTGTAGGCACTGATGTTCCAGTAGCCGATGTCATCGCCCATGATGGCAAGAATATTGGGCTTGGCGGCTGCTGTGGCACTACCAGCGGTGGCCATTAAGGCAAGGCTCATGGCTATTTTGTTTATTTGAATGGCCATTATTGGCTCCACTCCTAATCTGATGTGAATTGGTACACAAAATGGGCGATGAAAGCAGCGTGCGTTTAACGCGGTGGAAATATCATCCCGTGCAGGCTGTTGGAGGGGATGGAATACCCGGATGGGCACATTCCCCTTTATCGCTGTCGTTATGACCTGCAAAGAGTGATATGACCTGAATAGCCCGAGTTAACCGCCGCTTGGAAATCAGCTTTCAACATTTTCACTCTATAAATCCCGTTTATCCTTGTCGCCTTATAGCGAATATAACCGCTGGTTATCCGATATTTTTTCTCCAACCTTTCGGTCGCAGGCTATCGGGTGGGCTGGAGCGAGCATGGGAAGCTGTATCCAGAAGGCGGAGGTGTCTACCGCTATCAATGGCGACAAGGCGAATAAATGGGTGATGGAGTTCACAGTTCGGTTAATTAATTTGGGGATGGTGGCAGTTATGGGCGTTGTGGTGTGCCTTTATTCAAAATTCTTACTGGCAAACCGAGCACTCTTTAATTCTGATTAAGTCATAATTAAGTAAAGTTGGGGTGTTGATTGTTTCGCTCAGATATGAGTTTTTAAAATTGCTCACAATCTCTACGCGAGATTTAAAAAGTCTACTTGCATATTTTTGAACGGATAAATATAACTTGAATGGGAGTGGCCAAATAAATCCAGCTGTGATCTTTGTCTTTTCAAGGTGCCAGGGTCATAAATGCCTATAAAAACAAGGTAAAAGGTTCGGCTATTGACTAAGTTGATAGAAGGCGAAGCATAAAACAGCGCCAGTTTGATACGACAACATCGCATGGGACCCGGATCATGGACAGAGCGCAGGGCGTAGCCCCTTTTTCGTTGCAAGTGGATCTAAGGCAGGTGGTGTATGCCCTGTCAGCCTCGCTGGATCTGGTGGGCATTGGCGATGTGGCCCACGGTAAACGGGTCGGGATTATGGCTGCCGAGTGCAGCCGGGAGCTGGGGATGAGTGAGGCCGAACGCTGTCTGCTGTTCGAGCTGGGGGTGCTGCATGATATCGGTGTCTCCTCGACCATCACCATCTGGTCAGCGAGTTCGATTGGGAGTCCTCCCAGCGCCACTGCGAGGTGGGATATCAGCTGCTCAAGGATTTCCGTTTGCTGGCCCCACTGGCCCTGCCTATCCGTTATCACCACACCCACTGGCACCTGCTGCGCGAGATGGCTGATGTGGACCCCAATGTAGCCCGTCAGGCCAACCTTATCTTTCTGGTTGATCGCTGCGATGCGTTGGCGGCGCCCTACTATGGCGATGGTTCATTGTTGATGCATACCAACGAGATCCGCGCACGCCTGCAGGATTTCCGTGAGGAGTTCTTTGCCCCCGAGCTGGTAGATGCCTTCCTCAAGGCGTCTCGCTCTGAGGCATTCTGGCTGCAGCTGGAAGCCCGTTCCATCAATGATTACATGCTGGAGATGCTGCAGGTGCGGGAGCCTTGCCTGACCTTCAACGGGGAGCTAAAAGCGCTGGCGCAGATCTTCTCCGGCATTGTCGACGCCAAAAGCCCATTCACGATGACGCATTCACTCGGTGTGAGCAGGTTGTCTCGGGCATTGGCCGAGCAGATGGGAGTCAGTGCCATCCATTGTGACATGCTGGAGATCGCCGGTTTGCTGCACGATTTGGGCAAGCTCAGGGTGCCGGACGAGATCCTCGACAAGCCTGCCAGCCTGACGAAAGAGGAGCGGGCCATCATCAATACCCACAGCTTCGAGACTTACCAGATCCTGCGCCATATCGAAGGGTTTGAAGAGATTGCCTGTTGGGCGGCCTATCACCATGAGGAGCCTGACGGGGAGGGCTATCCGTTCCACCTGCCGGCATCCGCCATGGCGCTTGAAGCGCGGATCCTGCGGGTCGCTGATATTTTTCAGGCAATGGTGCAGGACAGACCTTATCGGCGCGGCCTGCCTGCCCGTGACGCATTGACCTTTATGCAGCAACTGGCGGATCAGGGGCGGGTCGATCCCGCTGTGGTAGCGGTGCTGGCCGATCACCTGCCGCAGATGATGATGGCAGCCATTCCGGATCGCGAGCCGGATCATGCCATCAATTGAGGGAGAGGCTGGCCGCTGACTCATACCGCCGCGAGCCAGCTATGCTTGGAACAAGCCGAGCATGGTGCCGGTACCGGCGCACAAGACGCCAGCTTGATGGACTACAGTAGGGGAGCAGATATGGAATCGCTAAAAGCCAAGGATTATATGCAGAGCAGACCCATCACCTTCACTGCCGACATGATGGTGCAAGCTGCGGTCGAGAAATTTCTGAACAGTCATCAGCTCGGTGGCCCGGTGGTGGATGGGCAGGGCCATCTGATTGGCTGGATCTCCGAGCAGGATTGCATCGCAGTGCTGCTTAAGGAGGCCTATCACTGCGAACAGGTGGCGCAGGTCAAGGATGTGATGCGCAAGGAGGTGTTGTCGGTGGGGCCAGATACCAGCATTTTGAGCCTGGCGGAGATGATGATGGGGCAAAAGCCGAAAATCTATCCGGTAGTGGAGGAGGGGCGTCTGCTCAGTGTCATCAATCGCCACAACGTCATGCAGGCCATTCACGCCCAGCTCACCACCTGTTTTGTCCATCACTCCCACGGTTAACCCTGTTTTTCTCTCTCCCAAGGCAAGCTTCGGCTTGCCTTGGCTATTTCATATGCTGCCATTTATTCATGTTATGCCATCTTACAATGGTTGTTTTGTCATGTTTGAGGAGCGGCCAATCTCTCAGTCTTCCCATATATAACGCTACGTTAAGGCTTGCACCGCCCCCGCTCGCTCTTTAGGATCGCTCCCAGCTTATCGATATGGCCCCTCTGGGCACCTATTTAAGGAATTCGTACCTTGTCTCTCTCTATCGAGGCGCTGCGCCGCCGTCTCTCTGCCTGCATGAATCTCGACGCCCGCCGCCTTTCCAGCCGTCTGCACGGGGTCAAGAAGCTGCCTGAAGGCAAACAGGCTGCCGTGCTGGAGACCATCGCTGCCGATCTGGATGCCGCGCAAGCGCGCTATCAAACCCGTCTGGCCGGAGTACCCAAGGTGACTTATCCGGACAACCTGCCGGTCAGCCAGAAGCAGGCTGAGATCGCCAAGGCCATTCAAGAACATCAAGTGGTGATCATTGCAGGGGAAACAGGCTCGGGCAAAACCACCCAGATCCCCAAGATCTGTCTGGCGCTCGGGCGTGGGGTCAAGGGCTTCATCGGCCACACCCAGCCGCGCCGTCTGGCGGCCCGCACTGTGGCGGCCCGTATTGCCGAGGAGATGGAGTCCGAACTCGGTCACTACGTGGGTTACAAGGTGCGCTTTACCGATCAGGTGAGCGAGCAGACCCACATTAAGCTGATGACTGACGGTATTTTGCTGGCGGAGATCCAGAACGACCGGATGCTCACCCAGTACGACACCATCATCATCGATGAGGCCCACGAGCGCAGCCTCAATATCGACTTCATCTTGGGCTATCTCAAGCAACTGCTGCCCAAGCGCCCCGATCTCAAGGTGATCATCACCTCGGCTACCATCGACCCGCAACGTTTCTCCCGCCATTTCAACAAGGCGCCGGTGATCGAGGTCTCCGGCCGCACTTATCCGGTGGAGGTGCGCTACCGTCCACTCGTCAGTGACAAGAGCGAAGGGCTTGAAGAGCGCGATGAACTGCAGGGGATCTTCGATGCGGTGGAAGAGCTGGCCCGCGAGGGACTGGGGGACATCCTCATCTTCATGAATGGCGAGCGGGAGATCCGCGATACTGCCGATGCCCTGCGCAAGCTCAATCTGCGCGATACCGAGGTGCTGCCGCTTTACGCCCGTCTTTCCAACGCCGAGCAGAACAAGGTGTTCCAGCCCCATGCTGGGCGACGCATCGTGCTCGCCACCAACGTGGCGGAGACATCGCTGACGGTGCCGGGCATTCGTTACGTCATTGACCCGGGCACCGCCCGCATCAGTCGTTACTCCTGGCGTACCAAGGTGCAGCGCCTGCCCATCGAGCCGGTCTCCCAGGCCAGTGCCAACCAGCGTAAAGGGCGCTGCGGTCGGGTGGCGGACGGCATTTGTATCCGCCTCTACTCGGAGGAGGATTTCAACGGCCGCCCTGCCTTCACCGACCCCGAGATCCTGCGCACCAACCTGGCCTCCGTCATCCTGCAGATGCTGGCGCTCGGCCTTGGCAACATGGAGGCGTTTCCCTTCGTCGAGCCACCAGAGTCGCGCCATATCAAGGACGGCCTGACTCTCTTGAAAGAGCTGGAGGCGGTGCGCGAGCTGCCCGCCACCGGCGAGCGCGAAGCCAAGTTGCAGTTGACCGAGACCGGTCGCCAGCTCTCGCGCATCCCCCTTGATCCGCGTTTGGCGAAGATGGTGATCAGCGCGGCGCAAACTGGCTGCTTGAGCGAGGTGATGGTGATCACCGCGGCCCTCAGCATTCAGGATCCCCGCGAGCGGCCCATGGAGAAGAAGCAGGCCGCCGACGAGCAGCACAGACGCTTTGAGGACAAGGATTCCGACTTCCTTGCCTTCGTTAATCTGTGGAATTACCTGAAGGAGCAGCAGGATGCCCTTGGCAGCAACCCGTTCCGCCGCATGTGCCAGAAGGAGTTTCTCTCCTACCTGCGGGTGCGTGAATGGCAGGACATTCACTTCCAGCTGCGTCAGACGGTCAAGGAGCTGGGTTTTAAAGCCAACCATGAACCGGCGGATTTCAAGACGGTGCACTGCGCGCTCTTGACAGGCCTCTTGAGCCATATCGGCAACAAGGATCTGGAAAAGCCCGAGTTCCTTGGTGCTCGCAATGGCCGCTTCCACCTGTTCCCGGCCTCGGGTCTGTTCAAGAAGCCGCCCAAGTGGGTGATGGCCGCAGAATTGGTGGAAACCTCGCGCCTCTACGCCCGCATCAACGCCAAGATTGAACCCGAATGGGTGGAGCCGCTGGCAGGCCACCTCGTCAAGCTGCACCATAGCGACCCTCACTGGTCGAAGAAAAACGGCGCCGTAATGGCCAAGGAGAAGGTGACCCTCTACGGTTTGACCCTCGTCAATGAGCGCACCATCAACTTCAGCCGTATCGATCCGGCGCTGTGCCGCGAGCTCTTTATCCGCCGCGCCCTGGTGGAGGGGGATTTCGAGACCCGCCACCGTTTCTTCAGCGACAATCGCAAGCTCCTGGCCGAGGTGGAGGCGCTGGAGCACAAATCCCGTCGGCGCGACATCCTGGTGGATGATGAGGACTTGTTCCGCTTCTACGATGCCCGTTTGCCGGAGGATGTGATCTCTGCCCGTCACTTCGACAAGTGGTGGAAAGAGGCACAAAAGCGGGATCCCGAGCTGCTCAACTTCGAGAAAGAGATGCTGATGAAGGGGGATGCGGCCCACATCAGCGATCTCGACTACCCCAACTTCTGGCAGCAGGGGCGTCTCAAGCTCAAGCTGACCTATCAGTTTGAGCCGGGGGAGGCCGCCGATGGCGTGACCCTGCATATCCCGCTGCCGCTCCTGAATCAGGTGGAGGTGAAGGGGTTCGAGTGGCTGATCCCCGGGCTGCGTCACGAGCTGTTGGTGGCCCTCATCAAGTCGATGCCAAAACCGATGCGCAAGAACTTCGTACCGGCCCCCAACTATGCCGATGCGCTGCTAGCCAGCCTCAACCCCGAGCAGGGGCCGCTGCTGGACGAGATGGAGCGCCAACTTCGCCGGATGACCGGCGTGACCGTGCCCCGCGAATCCTGGGACTGGAATTCGGTGCCCGATCACCTGAAACTCACCTTCCGGGTGGTGGACGACAAACACAAGAAAGTGGCGGAAGGGAAAGACCTGGAGGCATTGAAAGAGTCCCTGCGTGGCAAGGTGCAGGAGACCCTGTCGCAAGTGGCGGATGATGACATCGAGCAGTCCGGCCTCACCCTGTGGAGCTTTGGCGAGCTGCCGCAGGAGTACAGCCAGAAGCGCGGCGGCTTCGAAGTGAAAGCCTATCCGGCGTTGGTGGACGAGAAGGACTCGGTCGCCATCCAGCTGGTGGAGAGCCCGGTGGTGCAGCAGCAGCTGATGTGGGCCGGTCAGCGCCGGCTGGTGCTGCTCAACGTGCCATCACCCATCAAGTATCTGCAGGAGAAGCTGCCCAACAAGGCCAAGCTCGGGCTCTATTTCAACCCGTTTGGCAAGGTGGCGGAGCTTATCGATGACTGCATCGCCTGCGGCTGCGACAAGCTGATCGAGCAACATGGTGGGCTGGCCTGGGACGAGGCCGGTTTCGAGGCGCTCAAGGAGTTTGTCCGTGCCGAGCTCAACGATGCGGTGGTGGAGGTGGCCAAGCAGGTGGAAGCCGTGCTGACCCTCTCCCATGAGATCAAGAAACGGCTCAAGGGCAAGATGCAGCTTGATACCGCCTTTGCAATGTCCGATATCCAGCAGCAGCTCGGCAACCTCATCCACAAGGGCTTTGTCACCGAGACCGGTTGGCAGCGGTTGCCTGATTTGCTGCGCTATCTGCGGGCCATCGAGCGTCGCCTGGAGAAGCTGGCCATCGATCCCAACCGGGATCGGGTCTACATGCTCAAGGTGCACAGCGTGGAGTCGGAGTACAAGGCGCTGCTGGCCAAGATCCCCAAATCCCAGCTTATTCCCACCGAGGTGGCCAATATTCGCTGGATGATCGAGGAGCTGCGGGTGTCGTTCTTTGCCCAGAATCTGGGGACCCCTTATCCGGTCTCCGATAAACGGGTGCTTAACGCCATCGCTCAGTGCTAAGCTGCTATCTAACTGTTTTAACAGCATGATAGCGGGTGATGAGAAGGGGTTGCCGGTCAGGTAGCCCCTTCAAACCGCAAATCAGGGAGGCAAGGATGCTGGGGATCTGGTTGAGTGTGGCGCAGGTGGTGATCAGCGGTTATCAACCCATCGCGGAACAAACTTGGGTGCAGTTGAACCCGGAATATTACCCGCTGGCGCGCACGCCGCCTGCGATGTTTGTGGCCTGGCGTGGCAATCAGTTTCCGCCGCTGGCCCAAAAGCAAAAGCACGGTCGCTGGCAGATCCTCTTTCCAGCCAGGTTGGTGCCCCCCTTCGATCTGTTCGAGGGGGAGGCGCAGCTCTCCAAAACCTATCTGGCAAGGCTGCGGCGCATCGACGAGATGGCTTACGGGGTTGTGCCCGGGCAGGCTGTTGCGGCTGGTGCAATCGTGCAGCAGGGGAGTGGGTCCCCTGCTTATCACGCGCAACCTGTCGCGCCCTTTATCGCCGAGTTCCGCACACCCCAAGACGCGTTCGGTGGTGTTGATATGCTCACCGACCCCGCCGAGAGCGAACCTCTACTGGTTCAGCTGGGGGTGGCCTTTCGCACTGCGGGGATGAGTGGTGCCAAAGGAGATGAGGGAGTAGCGAGCACCGATATGGCGCTCGCCAGCCACACGGCTAGCTTATCCGCAGGCAGTGACGTCATGCTTACCCTCTCGGCTCCTGCGGCCGGCGGTCCACAAACCGTGTGTCATCAGGTCGCAGCAGGGGAGACCCTGTGGCGTATAGCGAATCAGTTATCCAGTGCCCGGGGAGCCGATACCTACAGCTATTTGCTGGCGCTGGTGGCAGAGAACCAGCAGCGGCTTGGCAAGAGCATTCGAGTCAGAACGGGGGAGGGTCTCTACTGCCCGCGCGCCGAGACCCTGGCGCGGTTTGATGCCCTGAGCCCGGCCCAGCGTCAGCAGCAATTCGCCCGGTTGGAGCAGGGGCGCTAAATGCAGAGTCGGTACCTTGTATCCGAATTTGGCCCGTGGTAGTATTCGCGCTCGTTTTGCGAGGTGCTGACCGGTCGCAGTTAGCACCATAAATTCATCCAAAAGAGATACATACTATGTCTTTCGTATTCCAAGCTGAAGTCCGTTCTGACCTGGGGAAAGGTGCGAGCCGCCGCCTGCGTCAAGCTGACCAAGTTCCTGCCATCGTTTACGGTGCAGGCAAAGAAGCCCTGTCCATCACTGTTGACCACAAGAAAATGATCCTGGCTCAAGAGAAGCCGGAATTCTATGAGTCTGTACTGACTCTGGTTATCAACGGTGAAGAAGTTAACGTAAAAGTGAAAGCTATCCAGCGTCACCCGGTACGTTACAAGCTGATCCACCTGGACTTCGTTCGCGTTTAATAGCGAACCGTCAGGTCGAAGAAAAGCCACTCTCAGGAGTGGCTTTTTGCTATCTGGCATCTTGTGATCGGGCTGAAAGAGCTACCTGGTCAGCCCAGCAAGCCGGTTATCCCAGCTGGCTAAGGGCCTGTTGGCAGCGCTGCTCGGCGGCATCCAGCTCCAGCAGCACCATCCTGATATCTTCCATCTGCTGTTGCAGTGTCTCCCGTTTCTCCTCAACCAGTCCCAGCATGGTCTGTAACTGGGTGCGGCTGCTCTTGTCGGCATCATAGAGATCAAACAGCTCGCGGATCTCGGCGAGGCTGAATCCGAGCCGCTTGCCGCGCAGGGTGAGTTTGAGGCGAACCCGATCCTGCTTGCTGTAAATGCGGGTTTGTCCCTCTCGGGCGGGATTGAGTAACCCCTGATCCTCATAAAAGCGGATACTGCGCGTCGTAATATCAAATTCCCGGGCCAGCTCACTGATGCTGAAGCGCCGTCCTTCATCCTTGTTGTTCATACAGACTTCTTGGCGAACTAAATCCTGTCTGCACCTTACCTAAACGTAAACTGCACTGCAACTCTTGTTCCATTGCGTCAGAACCCCTATGTTATGGCCATGTAACAAACAGAGGCAGGCAAATGGATATTGCAATTGTGGCGGCAAAACGGACTCCGATGGGGGCGTTTCAGGGGGCATTGGCAGAGGTGACTGCGCCTGAGTTGGGTGCCTATGCCATCGAGGCGGCACTACAGCAAAGTGGGCTGAGTCCGGAGCAGGTCGATGAAGTGTTTATGGGCAATGTGCTGGCGGCGGGCGTGGGGCAAGCGCCAGCCCGGCAGGCGTTGTTGAAAGCAGGGTTGCCAGATAGTGTGCCTGCTACCACGGTCAACAAGGTGTGCGGATCCGGCATGAAAGCAGTGATGCTGGCGGCGGATACCATCCGCCTTGGTGACAACAGGGTGGTGGTCGCGGGGGGGATGGAGAGTATGAGCCGTGCCCCCTATCTGCTGGATAATGCCCGCAGCGGCTTTCGGATGGGGCATCAAAAGGTGCTGGACCACCTCTTCCTCGACGGTTTGCAAGATGCCTATGATGGCCAGCTGATGGGGATACATGCCCAGCGCAGCGCCGATCAGGCCGGTTTGACCCGCAGTGCCATGGATGAGTTTGCTCTTGCGTCGTTGCAGCGTGCGCGCGATGCGCAGCAAGCCGGCGCGTTTGCATCCGAGCTGGCAAGTGTCTATCGCGGTGATCGCTTGTTGCTGGCCGAAGACGAGCAGCCCGGCAAGGGCAGACCGGAGAAGATCCCGACCCTGAAGCCAGCGTTTGGCAAGGAGGGCACCATTACGGCAGCCAATTCGAGCTCTATCTCGGACGGTGCGGCGGCGCTGATATTGATGGATGGCGCCACGGCGCAAGCCTGGCAGGTACCAGTGCTGGCACGGATCGTCGGTTATCAGAGCCACGCGGCATTGCCCGCCGAGTTTACCTCTGCGCCCATTGGCGCCATTTCACGCTTGCTGGCGCGTCTTGCATGGTCGGTGGAAGAGGTGGATCTATTCGAGATCAACGAGGCCTTCGCCATGGTCACCATGCTGGCCATGAGAGGGGTCGGCATCCCTCATCACAAGGTCAATGTGCATGGTGGGGCCTGTGCACTCGGTCATCCGTTGGGGGCGAGTGGCGCGCGCATTCTGGTGACGCTGATCGCCGCGCTGCGGCAACGGGGTCTGCAGCGAGGCGTAGCAGCGCTCTGTATCGGGGGCGGGGAGGCGACCGCTATCGCGGTCGAAGTGAATGATGAGGCGAATTAATTGGTGGCTTCCATCGCCAGCAGTTGTTCCGTGACCCAGGTGGTGGCGGCCAGATAGAGGTGACTCACCTTATCCTCGCTCAGCCCCAGGCGGGCTGTTCTGGCCGTGACCCGTGACCAGTTGGCGCTTTCGTAATCTTCACAAAACGCGAGGTAGAAACCCAGATTGCCTTTGCGCTCCAGCAGCGCCAGCCGAATATCGTCGATGAGAGGGATAGTGCCGAGCAGCTTGTCCATCGGCTGCTCCATCAGTACATCCAGCAGGGAGAAGAGACCGGTGATAAAGGCTTGTTGTGCCTGCTGGCTCGGAGCGTGGGCGTGGGCCAGCAGTTCACAGAATCGGGCACGGATCATCGACATCTGGTAGAGCTCGGCGCTCTTGCCCTTGCCGGCGCTGGTCGCGGCTACCAGCGAAACAAAGCGCTTTAGTTGGGTGTTTCCCAGATAGATGGCAGCCTGGCGAAATGACGAAATAGGGTTGGTGTGACCTTTGAGATGGTTGACATAGCGCAACAGCTTGAGAGAGAGGGAGATATCCTGACCGAGTAGCTGCTCAATCTTGTTGATATCAGGCTCTGCCTCGTTGACCACGTTGAGCAACTGCATCACCACGACTTGCGCTGGCTCCATGGTGGCTTGCTTGACCATCTCGGGTCTGCTGAAGAAAAAGCCCTGGAACAGCTGGATCCCCAGCTGTTTGACCCGCTCGAACTCCGCCTTGTCCTCTACTTTTTCCGCCAGATAGGTGAGCCCCAGCGTCTGATGCCGCTGGATAAACACTTTGATCTGCATCAGGGGGGTGGCACGAAGATCAAACTTGATGATGTGGATAAAGGGGAGGAAGCGCTCCCAATCCGGCGACATGGTGAAGTCATCGAGTGCCAGTTGATATCCCAGCTTGTGCAACTGTTTCACCTTTTCCAGCAGGGCATCATCCGGTGGGGAATCTTCCAGGATCTCAATCACCACTTTTTCGGGCGGCAGGCACTCTGCCAATCCCTCCAGCAGCAGTGAGTGGGGGAAGTTGATAAAGCAGGGGCGGCCGCCCAAGAGCTGATCGATATTTTGTTGCAGGAACTGTTCGACCACCAGGCGTGACGTCGCCTGTTGGGAGGAGATGCTCGGGAAGACATTATTCAGACTATCGCGAAAGAGCAGCTCATAGGCATGAGTTTTGAGGTCTCTGTCGAGGATCGGCTGTCTTGCTACGTAGGAATACATGCCTTGCTCCAGTAAAGGTACTGGGTTGATTTTATGGTGTTGCAGAACACTATGCCAGTGTTCACCTTATTGAGTAAGGCAATAATTGGCATAGCGTTTTTTGCAGGGAAGGAATTTAGAAGAGATAGCTCAATTGTGCACCAGCCAGCCAGGCATCCCCTTCAGAAGTGCCCTGGAAGGTGGAGGTCGTCATCGGATTACCCGGTTGCAGCTCCATTTTTTCAGTGACATCCACCTTTTTGCCATCGATAAGGGTCAGCCCCAGATCCACGGTCAGGTTGGGCGTGAACTGATACCCCATTCCCAGGCTGTACCAGAGGCGATCGGCATCCGGGATGGAAATGGTACGACGATCGGCTGGCACCGGGCTGGCGTCATAGGCCACACCGGAGCGCAGTTGCCATTTGGGAGTGACCTGATAGGTCATACCGATGGCGTAGCGCCAGCTATCTTCCCAGTGCTCGTCCTTGATGTGCATGTTCTGCAAATTGTTGAGATCAGCTTCCAACTGAACGAATTTGCTCCAGTTGGTCCAGTTCAGGCTGCCGTGGAAAGCCAGCTTGTCAGTCAGCTGATGGAACGCCGCCAACTCTGCCGTCGCTGGCAACGGCAGATCCAGACTACCGGTATCTCTGATCTCGGTAACGGAGCCATCTGCATTGGGTCGGCCCACGATAGCATCTCCCGAGAGGGTCAAAGTGACATCGTGACGGTAGGAGAGGCCAATTCGGGTTTGTTCGGACAACTCCAGCAAGGTGCCGACATTCCAGCCCCATGCCCAGCCATCCCCTTGCAAATGTTTTGCGATCAGGTTGCGAGAAGGGAAGGTGCCACCGACTTCGCCTTCGCCCTGAATAGCAGAGATCCCGGCACCAATTGACCACATCTCATTGATGCGATAGGCGAGTGAGGTACCCAGATCCATGGTCTTGATATCGGAGACATTGCCAAAGTGTCCCGCGCTGTAGTTATCCGGCATCTTGACGCCAAGGCCGTAGTAAGAGGTTGCCGAGAAGCCTAGTCGCCACTGCTCATTGAGTGGAATGATGAGATAGGCGTTGGGTACCCAGGCTGCGGCGGCGATATCGTGTGCACTGGCATCGGAGGTGACGATACCGGCTTTGGTCGGCAAGCGGGTGTTGCCTTCAATATTGACGTCAGGACTGACATAGATGACTCCGCCAGAGAGCGTCATCTGATCGAAGCGGGTCATGGCTGCTGCATTGCGGGAGAGTACACTGGCGTTATCCGCGATGGCTGCCTCACCGGCAAAGGCGCGTCCCAGTCCTGTAGCGGACTGTTCAGCCAATTGGAACCCGGCGGCATGGGTCTGACCCGCGATCACCAGCAGGGCGATGGCGGACGGTTTGATGATGGGATGCATGGCAAAATCCTTGCTGTTACCCGAAGGTTCAATCGGTCATATGAATGGAGGCAGGATTTTATATGGTATGACCAGTAAGGCAACGGTAATGGCCAGTATCTGGATAAAACAAGATTAAATGCTGGGATGATGCACTCTAATAGCTTGATTGGAAAAGAAAAATAAACACGTGTGTGCTACATGTGTGCGCTGAAATCTAAGTTATGGATAAAAAAAGAGCGCCTGGCGGCGCTCTTTCCATTCTATCAATAATCAGAACTTCATGTTGAACTGGGCAGAAGCCAGGAAGGCGTTGCCGTGGGAAGTTCCTTTCCAACGCAGGCTGTCGGAGTGGCTACGCAGACCTTCGTTGACGTCAACTTCTTTACCGTCCAGATAAGCCATACCAAAGTCAACGCTCATATCGGTGTTGATATGGTAGGTGGCACCGGCGCTGTACCAGATACGGTCTGAGTCGGGAATGCTCAGGCTGCGGTAGTCAGCTTCGATCGGGGTGTTGTCATAGGCAAAGCCCATGCGAGCTTCCCATGCTGGGTTGATATACCAGGTACCGCCGATGGAGTAGCGAGTAGAATCTTTGAACTTCTCATCTTTTTGCAGACATACGCCGCCAGCACATTGGCTGCTGGTTGCTTTCAGCTCCTGGAAGGCGCTCCAGTCAGTCCAGTTTACAGAGTAATGAACAGCAAACTGCGGGCTCAGGCGATGGTAACCAGCGAACTCGGCTTGTGCAGGCAGATCCAGCTTCAGGTTGCCATCAACAGTGCGGTTCCCTGAAGTGAGCCCCTGGAAGTCACCATCAAAGCTCATATCGACCTGTGAACGGTAGGTCAGAGCAAAGCGATGGTTTTCATTGACTTCATACAGGGTACCAACGTTCCAGCCAAAGCCCCAGGTGTCGCCTTTCAGGTGAGCCAGACGAGTATCTGTCGGCAGCGGGCCACCTTGGCTAGGTGGGTTCAGCGGGCCCAGCAGACCGGCATAGCGGTTGAGTTCGGCGGCACCGTAAACGGCGTTGATACCGGCACCGACACTGAAGTGTTCGTTGACACGATAGGCAATGTTCGGGTTGATATTGAAGGTCATCAACTCGGTATCACCAGCACCGGCACCAGCCGGGAAGGTTTTGGAGTATTCGGTGGAGAGACCGTAGTTGGAGAAGATGCCAATACCCCAAGCCCACTGGTCATTCAGCGGCTGAATAAAGTAGGAGGCGGGAACGAAGGCTGCCGGAGCAATGCCACTTTCGCTGGCTGGAGCCATTTTGTTCGCGCCAGCGTAAACAGCACCATCTACATCCACATCCGGTTTGATGTAGGTGCCGGAGACAGAAACCGCCATCTTGTCGAAGGTGGTCATGGCCGCCGGGTTACGGGCCAGCACGGAGGCGTTGTCGGCAATAGCTGCTTCACCGGCATAGGCGCGACCCAGACCGGAGGCCGAGTGCTCGTTCAACTGGAATGCCGCAGCATGGACTTGACCGGTGGCCAGCGCGATGGTGGCGGCAATCAGGCTCTTCTTGAAAATAGTTGTCGTCATGGTGTTCTCTCTTGTAGGCAGATTTTTTTGCCGATATTGGCTGCACGTTCAATGCAAACCTCGACAAAATCCGTTTTTATTTCAGCTTCTTCCCAATCAATTCTGGCGTGATTCTATGGATCTGGTAGGAGGTAAGAAATCAGACCAGTGACAGCAGAATACATAAAAGTGATCGATGTGTTAATCATTTGTTTTAACTTGCTGTTTAATTCATCATTTTCAGGGTCTAAAGATGGATTATTGACCTGGATTGCCGATCTCCGTCACAAAAATAATTTTGTCAATTTTTCGAAATCTTGAGGCAAATGAGTGACAAAGGGGAGTAATCAGGGGGGGAACAGGCAGCGGCTCGTGACCGCCGCCTGCTATTGAGGATGGATCTGAGGTTGTTAACCAGCGATGTTAAATGTCCCACTGCAGACGTGACTGCAGGGCGTTGGCAACGGGGGCAAGTGGCTCTTTCATCTCGCCAATCAGTACCATATTGGCGCCTTTGAGCTGGACTATCTCCCCTTTGAGGGTGCCATCTTCAAAGGTGGCCTGTTGCAGGGTTAGCGGGACATGTTTGGGCACGATAAAGAGGGTGACTGGCCCCATCTCTCCCCTGATCACCATATGCAAGGCTGGTCCCTGATAAAACGAGCAGTGATTGACATAGGTCACCTTGAGCCCATCCATCCCGCTTAAGGTGGCGCCATACTTCTCCATCTTGGCATTGATGTTATGCAGATTGACACGCTCATCGACACCTTCAATAAAGGGTTCTTCGCCATAGACATGAGCCATCGCCACCTGTGCGAGGGAGAGGGCTGGGGGCGTCGTCTCTGGCAGCGTGATCCAGCGGGTGTTCATTCCCAGCAGGAAGGCGACCGATGCAGCCAGGGCGATCTGGCGCCAGGATGTCGATGTCCGGAGCTTGACTGGCGCCGTGCCAAGGGGTCGGGATGGCGGCAAATCATCTGGCGCGTCACTGTCTTGCAGCATGGCTTGCCTGAGCAGGATCCGCTCGGCCAGTCCGGCGGGGACCTCTACCTGCATGGCGCGCTTGAGAGTTCTGTCGAACTGCTTCATCTCGTCGAGATAGTTCCGATTGGCCTGGCTGGCTTCAGCGGCTTTGAGAAAATCCGGCAGTTGATCGTGGGGCTGGATCATGGCATTGCGGCGAAATTCGAGTTCATCCATGTCCGTGTCCTCTTGCTTGGTTCTTCTGCTCCATCGCCTCCTTGATCTGGTTGCGGGCGCGAAACAGTCGGGTCATGACGGTGTTTTTGTTGAGGCCGAGCATCTCGGCAATCTCCTCACCACTGAATCCTCCCACGACTTGCAGCAGCAGTGGCTCCTGATACTCCTCGGGCAACCGCGCGATGTGACGGTGCAACCACTCGTTCTCCATTTCCTGTTCGCTGTGCAGCGCGTCGTGCTGGGGCTGAGGGTGATCGTCGAGATCCACCAGCTCCAGCTGTTTGCGTTCAAAGCGGCGGGCGTTCTCCCGTCTGAGGATGGTGATTAGCCACCCTTTGGCCGCCTTGTCATCCTGCAGGGTGTCGATCGCCTTCCAGGCACGAAGGAAGGTCTCTTGCACCAGATCTTCCGCTACGTTGGGATCCCGGGTCAGCCAGTAGGCATACCGGTAGAGATCGCCGTGCAGCGCATGAACCAGTGCTTCAAATTTGGTTTGTTTGTCAGCCATGGGATCAGAGACCGGCGAAGTGGCCGGATCATTTCCACCAATATGCTGCTGAGCACGTTTTTTTCTAAAAAACAGCAGTGCCATTGGGCAATCCTTGTCAGGGGGCGTGGCGGCGGGAGCGGGAACTCCCGTGTGCCAGCAGGTAAATCAGGTACGCAATACCGGCGGTTTCATCGGCCCTGAGGGTACGCGCCAGAGCGCGCCACTCGATGGGCGGGCCAGAAGAGGGCCGTGCAAAACAGGCTCGCTCGAGTGCGGCTAGCGCGTTGCCGAGCCGATTATGCCCAGCGTCGGGCAACTGGCCTAATTGATAATAGGAGACCTGCCAGCGCAAGGTCGCCCACTTGATCAGCGCCTTGCGACTGGCCTCCGGCTGGTGTTGGGCAAGGGCACGTTGCAGTTGATAGAAGGCGCGCCAGCGGGGCCAGTTGCGCCATAGCGCACGCAGCGTTATGGCCAGCACGACCCACCAAAGGCTCTCTCGCAGTGCCACCTGCGATGTCTGCTGATCAGGTTGCCGATTTGTTGTTGTCTGAAACGTCAGCGTGATGGCGGGCAGGCTGGCCTGCTCAATCCGGCCGCTTTGGGTATTAAACCAGGGCAGATCAATGGGGGGGAGCTGATAGTCGCCGCTCTGATCCGCGACCAGAGTCTGGCGCCACTGTCGCTCAAACAACAGCTTGCCATCACGGTAACGCTCCTGCTGTTGCTCGCCATCGGGATGTGCCTGTATGCCGCTTGGCAGTTGATGGGCCATCAGGGGGGCAAGCTGTATCTGGCCGCTGTCACCATTTTCCATGGTCAGGGTGAGGATCCGGATCAGCGGTTCACCCACTTCCCCCTTGGAGGCCGGTTCAAGCCGTTGACTCAGGGTCAGCCGGGTGGCCACCGGCGTGGCGGGTGCCTTGTCGACCCTCACCTCTAGCGGTGCCGCACGGGCCGAGAGTTTTTGCGCTTTTCCCCCTTGCTGCGTGAGCTGCCCCTGCAAGCGGGGCGAGTCGAGGTACCAGAGTCCCGGCGCTTTTGCCTGAATAAGCCAGCTGCGGGTGAGCCTGCCGGGCAGACCTGCCTGAACGGGGGCGATCCACTCGTCGCTACCGAGGCGACGGATAGTGAAGTTAGCAGAGCTGAGCTCGCTCAGGGCCGGGTTTTGCATACTGGTGGGCAGCCAAAGGGTCAGGCGGTAGGTCACCGGCTGGCCGGGATAGAGCGGGCCCTGATGATCAAGGCTGGCCTGCATCTCGAGGGGCGAGGGGGCTGCGGGTTGCGGCAGCGCCGCTGTTTTCACCTCTCTCAATGGCAGGGTGAGCGAGGGAGTGAACTCATTTCCCAGCTTGAGCGGGGCAATCACCACCTTTGTATTAGCGGGTGAGTCGCTCTGGTGCAGCGGGATCTGCCAGCGAGTCAGTTGTTGTACCGGGGTGGTGACCCGGCTCATGGTCACTCTGCCCACTGCAAACTGGCGCAGTAGGGGGGAGATCTCCAGCTCGTTGCTCTGGCGCTCGCCATCCGCTTCGATGATCAGCAGCCAATCGCTGGGGGCGGCCCCCGGCAGCAGCTCTGCCCGAGGGGGCAAAGCCCAGCAAAGTGGACTCGCGAGTGCGACCAACAGCCCCCATCCTGCCCGCGTCACCAGGGCTCCTCCACCTTGATCAGATCCCGGCGCAGCGCCTCTTTACGCAGTCGCTGCTCCAGCAGCAACACCGGGGGAGAGGGTGGCAGGGGCATTGCTGCTGCCTGCTGTTCAGCCGATGGCTTGGGCTGCTTGCTGTTGCTGGTATCGGGAGCAGCCGCCGCTGCGCCCTGTAACAGAGAGAGGTTATAGAGCGCATCTTCATGGCCGGGCTCCAGTGCCAGAGCGGCCAGATAGGCCTCCTTGGCGGCCGCAAACTCCCCCAGTTGCAGCAGGGCATTGCCGCGGTTGTAGTGGGCGGTGGCGCTCGTCGCTTCCTGATAGGCTGCGATGGCTTGTCGGTAGGCTCCGGCCCGATACCAGGCGTTGCCGCGCCAGATCGGATCGTCGAAAGTGCGGGCGGCCTGTTGAAAATTTCCCTGTTGATAATCCTGCATCGCTTGCAGCTCGCCCCTCTCAGCAGCTTGTAGATCTTGCGGCGCAAGCAGTTGCCACCCCAGCATCAGCGCCACCATCAGTCGGGCGCCGACTCTGGCCAATAATGCGAATGGTAATAACGGGATCAGCAGCCAGGGGCCAAGATCCAGTGGTGCCGGGGTGAGGGCAGAGGTAGTGGTGGGCAGCGGTGCAAAGCGGGGGACATCGCTGCCAAGCCACTGCAGCTCACCGCCGAGACGGTTGGCCAGAGCGGCAATGGCCTGACTATCGGGGACGGGCAACTGCGCGGGCATGCGGGTGGCAAACCCCAACTCATTGGCCGGAATGGCGGGCATGGGGGCCGGTTGACCACTGCTGGCGAGCAGAATATCGAGGCGTGCCGACTGGGTGTCGCGGCAAAGAAGGCGTTGCTGGCAGGGCCACAGGGCGGCGATTTGGGTCATCTGATTCTGGGTGAGGTCGTCGGTGATCAGCAGCAGACGCGCTTGTTCTCCAGGGGCCAGCTGCTTCATGGCAAGTTCCACCGCCCGTGCCGGGTTGCTGCCCTGCAACGGCATGATATCGGGGCGCAAGCCGGGCAGTAGCAGCGAAAGGGCCTGATGATCCCGGGTGGGCGGCATGGCGAGGTAAGCATCGCCTGCGTAGAGGATCAGCGCAATGCGCGCGTCCTTTGCGCGGCTCAGGAGCTGCTGCAACTGCCATCTGACCCGGGTCGCCCGATCCGGTTTGAGGTCGGTGGCGGTCATCGAGCGTGACAAGTCCAGCAGCCAGATATCGAGCGGTGCCGCAGGCTGCTGTTGCAGCTCACCGCGCAGTGCGGGACCACTCAGGGCCAAAATGACGGGCAGGGTTGCCAGCCAGAGCCAGGGGCGCTGAGGACGGGATGCTGGCAGCAGATAAGCCTGCATCGCAGGTGCGAGCAGCGGGGGCTGGCGACGACGGCGCCACCCTTGCCAGAGCCAGGGGATGAGTGCGATCAGCCACAGGGGGCGGAGCAAGATCAGCTCCATCTGCGCGTGCCTCGTGCCAGCCAGCTACGCACCATGCGAAACTCCAGCCTGCCGTGCCCTGATGGCAGAAGCAGCAAGCCACAAAGCAGTGCCAACGGCCAGGGGTAGAGCTCGATCACCGGCTGGTAGTGGGCAACCGGCATGGGGGCCGGTTCAAGGGTATTGAGAGTCGCGTTGATGGCATCGAGATCGCTTTGGGTGCGTGCCCGAAAGTAACGACCCTGGCCTGTCTGTGCCAGCTCTTTCAGGAGCGGCTCGTCCAGTTCGCTGCTGGGATCGGCCTGACCGCTGCCCGCCTCATCGTAGGGTTGGATAAAGGTATCGGGATCGGCCCCGACCCCCAGCGTGTAGATCCGTATTCCCTGTGCCGCGGCGAGTTTGGCCTCCTGCAGCGGGTCGGCATTGCCTGCGGTATTGCGGCCATCAGTGACCAGCAGCAGGGCGGTGGGGCGACCCGGATCCCCATGCTGACGTGCCAGCTGGATCGCCTCGCCAAGGGCGGTGGTTCGGCCGACCAGATCAAAATCGAGCTCGTCGCTCAAGGTCAACAGTGCCGGGATCTCCTGAGTGAGGGGAGAGAGAAGGTAGGCGTGATCGGCAAAGACGATGAGGCCCACCCTGTCTCCGGCCCGTTTGGCGATCAGCGCCTTGATCTGCTGGCGCACCGCCGTCAGCCGTGCTTGCTGCTCGCCGTTATCGAGCATATCCGGGGTACGCATGCTGTCTGACAGGTCCACCGCCAGCAGCAGATCCCGACTCCCCTCATATTTGATCACCGGTTCCCCCCACCACTGGGGGCGGCAGAGGGCGAGGATAAGGGCGCACCAGAGCAGTATGGCGCGCCAGAGCGGCAATCCGGCCTGAGGACGCAGCAGCGCAAACCCGGGGTGAGCCAGATAGCCGCGGCGCAGGGGCGGCAAGCCGAAGCGCACCAGCAAGGGGAGCACCAGCGCCAGTGCGAACCAGGGCCAGGCCAGGATCATGGATGCCTCCGTGCGGCTTTACGCCCCGAGCGGGGGGAGCGTTGCAAGAAGAGGGTCTGACCCCAGCGGCGATAATGTTGCCGAAGCTGTTCGCTCTGCTCGCGAGTCGGGTTCTGGCTGCCATAGAGCCAATTGCTCCAGTGAGACGAGAACTGGCTGAAATCGCTGCCGCCGTGACGATCGACGAAGGCGAGCCACGCCTCTCCCTGAAGCTGGCGCGCCTCGGGCCAGCGTTGCAGTACTTCATGACGCAGGGCCTCCTGTATGCGTGCCACCAGCAGTGCCGGATCTCCCTCCAGCTGACGACACCAGCGGCGGTAACGTATCACCCTGCGGGCAATCAGGATGATCAGCAGCAGCAATAGACCTGTGATCAATAGCCACAATAGCGCCTGCACTCTGGGGTCAAGACTCTGTTCAATCAGATCCGGCCCCGGGTGAATGTCTCGCATCAGGGCGGCCAGCGGCGGGGTGATGGCCTCGGAGGCGGGACTGGCGCTGTCGAGTTCGGCGGGCGAGATCATCCCTGATGACATAACCCCTCCTGCCACTGTTGTTGCAGCGTCTGGCTGTTATCGAGCAGGTAGAGGCGCTGCACCAGCGGCAGCAACTGCTGCTTGCCGTGGGCCAGCTGCTGCTCTGCGGCTTGCCGGTAGCGGCGGGAGAAACCGGCATGGCCCCCATCCAGCCAGCCCTGATAGTGCTGCCCTGGTCGATCGATGGCCACTGGCAGCTGGCCGTCAGTGGGAAGGGCTGCCTCGAGGGGGTCACGGATCTGCCAATAGTGAATATCGTGGCGGCGGGAGAGCAGTTGCAATTGCTGACAGAGCGCCGACTCGCAAGGTCTGTGATCGGTGATGATCGTCAGCTTGGCACCGTGAGGCAGCTTCACGCCGGACAAGGTATCGGCCAGTGAGTGAGAAAGCGCCCGGCGGGCCAGCCCTTGCTGATAGTGATGGCAGAGGGATTCGAGCAGGGGCAGCACGCTGCCGCGCTGGCTCTGGTGATGGGGGATAAGCCCGTGGCAGATCAGGGTGTTGTGCTGCTTCCCCCCTTGCCAGATCAAGGCTGCTGCCAGCTCGCACCCCAGACGCGCCTTGAGCTGCAGCGTGGAGCCGAAATACATGGCGGGAGAGAGATCGAGCAGCAGCCAGTGCGCCTGATCGAGCTCCTCGCTATAGAGGCGGGTATAGGGACGACCGAGGCGTGCGGTCACTCGCCAGTCGATATGGCGTACCTCGTCACCAGCCTGATAGGCGCGCAGCTCTCGAAACGTGAGTCCGGGAGATCGGCCCGGTTTGCCGCGTTCGCTGCTGCTTCTGCCAGCGTGAGGTGGCTTCTTGGCCTTGGCCCAGAGCCGGATATTGAGCAGCCGTGGCAGCGACAGGGCGATATCGGGATGCAGACCGGGTTCTAGGGGCATGGCACCTGATCCAGCAGTTGGGCGATCAGGATATCGTTATCCAGATTGTCGGCCAGTGCCTGATAGCTGGGTATAAGGCGGTGGCGCAGCACCGGATAGGCTTGCAGCTGAATATCTTCCGGCAGCACATAATCACGTCCGGCAAGCCAGGCTCGGGCGCGGGCGGAGCGAGCCAGCCCAAGTGTGGCGCGGGGGCTCGCGCCCACGGCAATCAGCGGTTCAAGAGCCGGGCACAGGCCGCTGCCCGGGCGAGTGGCGCAGACCAGCTCTACCAGATAGTGCTCCAGTCGGCTTTGCATGCTGACCGCCAGCACTTCGCTGCGGGCATGTTGCAAGGTGGTCTGGCTCAGGGTCACCGGCGCCGCGCCAAGTTGTTCGCCGCTGGCGTTGAGCTGCAAGATGGCGAGCTCCATCGTGGGGCTCGGGTAATCTACCATCAGCTTGAGCAGAAATCGGTCGAGCTGCGCCTCCGGCAGGGGATAGGTTCCCTCCTGCTCGATGGGGTTCTGGGTGGCGGCCACCATAAAGAGGGGTGGCAGCCGCCAGCTCTTTTTGCCCACGGTGATCTGGTGTTCGGCCATGGCCTCCAGCAGCGCTGATTGCACCTTGGCCGGCGCCCGGTTGATCTCGTCCGCCAGCACCAGATGGTTGAAGAGGGGGCCCGGTTGGAATACAAAACTGGCATCCTGCGGATGAAACACCTCGCTGCCAGTGAGATCGGCGGGAAGCAGGTCGGGGGTAAACTGGATACGGGAAAAGCGTCCCTCGACGGCGCCAGCGAGCGCCTTGACGGCGCGGGTTTTGGCCAGCCCGGGAGCCCCTTCGATTAACACATGTCCTTCACATAACAGGGCAATCAGGAGCCCTTCAATTAGCTCCTCCTGCCCCAGGATCTGACTGCCAAGATAGTCCCTAAGTGCTCTGAACTCGGCCGCTGCCATGCGATAAACCCGTTGTTTTTATGGAAGTTGATCTTTTTATACTCCAGTTGCTTCCCAAGGGCGAGCAAAGGGGCCTTGCCGCGCTTAATTTAGTTTCAATCAGCTGTATGAAACTTGTGATTGGATTGTTAAGATGTGGCGCAATGAGGTCAGACCTCTGCCTTTTAAACCAAGGAGCCAGGATGAAACAGCCATTGAAACTGACGACTCGCCAGGGCGAACGGATTGCCGTCGTGGCGGGGCTGCGTACCCCCTTTGCCAAGCAGGCCACCGCCTTTCATGGCGTGCCTGCAGTCGATCTCGGCAAACTGGTGGTGAGCGAGATGCTTGCCCGTACCGATCTCGATCCCAAGCTTATCGACCAGCTGGTGTTTGGTCAGGTGGTTCAGATGCCGGAAGCCCCCAACATTGCTCGCGAGATCGTGCTCGGTACCGGCATGAGCGTCAATACCGATGCCTACAGCGTCTCCCGCGCCTGCGCCACCAGTTTTCAGGCGGTGGCCAACGTTACCGAATCCATCATGGCCGGTACGGTAGACATCGCCATCGCCGGTGGTGCTGACTCCTCCTCCGTGCTCCCTATCGGAGTGAGCAAGAAGTTGGCCCGCGCCCTGGTGGATCTCAACAAGGCGCGCAATCTGCAGCAGCGCTTCAATATTCTGCGCCAGTTGCGGGTCAAGGATCTGCTGCCGGTACCGCCTGCCGTGGCGGAATATTCGACCGGTCTCTCCATGGGACAGACCGCCGAGCAGATGGCCAAGAGTCACCAGATCAGCCGTGAGGCGCAAGATGCGCTGGCGCACCGCTCCCACACCCTGGCCGCGCAGGCTTGGGCCGATGGCAAGCTCAGCGGCGAGGTGTTTACCGCCCATGTGCCGCCTTACAAGTCACCGCTGGAGCGGGACAACAATATCCGTGAAAGCTCGGATCTGGCGAGTTACGCAAAGCTCAAGCCGGTGTTTGACAGGGTTCATGGCACAGTCACTGCTGCCAATGCCACCCCGCTGACCGATGGCGCTGCTGCCGTGCTGTTGATGCGCGAAGGTCGGGCGAAAGAGTTGGGCCTCGAACCGCTTGGCTATATCCGCAGCTTCGCCTTCTCGGCCATCGATGTGTGGCAGGACATGCTGATGGGCCCCTCCTATGCCACGCCGCTGGCGCTGGACAGAGCTGGTATCACGCTCAGTGATCTGACCCTGATCGACATGCACGAAGCCTTTGCCGCCCAGACGCTGGCCAACCTCAAGATGTTTGCCAGCCACGAGTTTGCCCGTGACAAGCTGGGCCGCGATCAGGCCATCGGTGAGGTGGACATGGATAAGTTCAACGTCCTCGGCGGTTCGCTGGCCTATGGCCACCCCTTTGCCGCGACCGGTGCGCGGATGATCACCCAGACCTTGCATGAGCTGCGTCGTCGCGGTGGGGGACTGGGGCTCAACACCGCCTGTGCGGCGGGTGGATTGGGCGTGGCTATGGTGTTGGAGGTTGAATGATGAGCGCTAAGACTTTTTCCCTTGATGTTCGCAAAGATGGCATCGGCATCCTCACCATGGATGTGCCGGGCGAGAGCATGAATACCCTGAAAGCCGCCTTTGTCGAGGAGATCCGCTCCGTACTGGACGAGGTAAAACGCAACAAGGATTTGATCGGGCTGGTGATCACCTCCGGCAAAAAGGACTCCTTCATCGCTGGTGCTGATATCACCATGCTGGCCGCCTGCACCAGTGCCAAGGATGCCGAGACCCTGTCGCGGGAAGGGCAGGAGATCTTTGCCGAGATCGAGGGGCTGACCATTCCGGTGATCGCCGCCATTCATGGTCCCTGCCTCGGTGGCGGGTTGGAGCTGGCGCTGGCCTGTCATGGCCGTGTGGTGACCGATCACGGCAAATCTGTGTTGGGATTGCCGGAAGTGCAGCTTGGCCTGCTGCCGGGCTCTGGCGGTACCCAGCGTCTGCCGCGTCTTATCGGGGTGGCCAAGGCGCTGGATCTGATGCTGACCGGCAAGCAGGTGCGGGCAAAACAAGCCAAGAAATTGGGGCTGGTGGACGATGTGGTGCCGCCGTCAATCTTGCTGGATGCTGCCATCAAGCTCGCCAAGAAGGGCAAACCGCGCCATCAGTTGAAACGGGATCTGCAGGGCAAGGTGCTGGAGACCAACAAACTGGGTCGCAAGGTGCTGTTCGATCAGGCCAGCAAGGGGGTGAAAGCCAAGACCCGTGGCAACTACCCGGCGCCGGAGCGGATCCTGGATGTTGTGCGCATCGGCGTGGAGGAGGGGATGAAGGCCGGTCTGGCCGCCGAATCCCGCCACTTTGGCGAGCTGGTGATGACGGCTGAGTCTGCCGCTCTGCGTTCCATCTTCTTTGCCACCACCGAGATGAAGAAAGAGGTCACCTATCAGGGGGCCGAGCCGCGCAAGGTGGGCCACGCGGCCGTGCTGGGCGGTGGTCTGATGGGGGGCGGCATCGCGTTCGTCACCGCTACCAAGGCGGGCGTGCCGGTGCGGATCAAGGATGTGGCAAGTGCCGGGATCGGCAATGCCATGCGCTACAGCTATGACATTCTGGCCAAGAAGCTCAAGCGCCGTCACATCTTGCGCAGCGAATTGGAAAAGCAGATGAGCCTGTTGACCGGTACCCTCGACTACTCCGGTTTTCACCGGGTCGACATAGTGGTGGAGGCGGTGTTTGAAGATCTCGCGCTCAAACACCAGATGGTGAAAGACGTGGAGCGTGAGTGCGGTGAACACACAGTGTTTGCCTCCAACACCTCCTCCTTGCCCATCAACCAGATTGCGGCAGAGGCGGCGCATCCGGAGCGGGTCGTGGGGCTACACTACTTCAGCCCGGTGGACAAGATGCCGCTGGCGGAGATCATCCCCCACGCTGGCACCAGTGCCGAGACGGTCGCCACCACCCTGGCTTTTGCCCGCGCCCAGGGCAAAACGCCCATCGTGGTGAAGGACGAAGCCGGTTTCTACGTCAACCGCATCCTTGCCCCTTACATGAATGAAGCGGCAAGACTGGTGCTGGAAGGGGAGCCGGTGGAGGTGCTGGATAGCGCGCTGCTGGACTTTGGTTTCCCGGTTGGCCCCATCACCTTGCTCGATGAGGTCGGTATCGATGTGGGCGCCAAGATCTCCCCCATTCTCGAAAAAGAGCTGGGCGGCGAGCAGTTCCAGGCGCCCAAGGCGTTCGACAAACTGCTGCAAAATGATCGCAAGGGACGCAAGAATGGCAAGGGCTTCTACCTCTATGGCAAGGCGGCACCGCGTAACAAGCTGACCGGCAAAGAGGGCAAGAAGACGGTGGACGAGAGCGTCTATGGCGTGCTCGGTATCAAGCCGTCTGCCAAGCTGGCTCGTCAGGAAATCGCCGAGCGCTGCGTGTTGCTGATGCTCAACGAAGCGGCCATGGCGTTGGATAGCGGTGTGGTGGCGTCGGCCCGTGATGGCGATATCGGCGCCATCTTCGGCATCGGTTTCCCGCCTTTCCTTGGCGGCCCGTTCCGTTATATGGACACGCTCGGGATCGATCATCTGGTTGGCCGTCTGGAGTATTACCAGAAGCGCCACGGCGACCGGTTCGCCCCCTGTGCCCGTCTCAAGGCGATGGCCGCAGAGCAGCAGACCTTCTACTGATAACCGCTGCAGATTGACCGCAAGGCAAAGAGGCCCGCACCCCATGCGGGCCTCTTTCTATGTTGTGGTTTGTTCCGGTTGTGCTGCGATGATGCAGGCAGAGGCAAACGCTGATAAAAAACGGCCCACCGAAGTGGGCCGTCGAGATATCACGTCACGGATCAGATCCCCGGTTTGCGCTCCGGGCAGCGGCCGATAATATCGGGTGGCAGTTCACCGTTGTCCTGCTCCAGCACTACATCAAACCCCCACAGCTGATGCAGGTGTTTGAGCACCTCATGGCGTGAGTCGCCAAGGGGGATGCGGTTGTGGGGCACATAGCGCAGGGTAAGGGAGCGATCCCCCTTCACGGCGACGTTGTACACCTGAATGTTGGGCTCCAGATTGCTGAGGTTGTACTGGGCCGACAGAGTATTGCGCACTTGACGATAGCCTTCGTCATTGTGAATGGCGGAGACCTTCAGATAGTTCTTCAGATCATCGTCATCAATAGCGAACAGCTTCATGTCGCGCATCACCTTGGGACTCAGGAACTGGCTGATAAAGCTCTCGTCCTTGAAGTTTTGCATTGCAAAGTGGAGGGTTTCGACCCAGTTGCTGCCGGCATAGTCGGGGAACCAGTATCTATCTTCCTCGGTCGGGTTCTCGCAGATGCGGCGCAGGTCGGTAAACATGGCAAACCCCAGCGCATAGGGGTTGATCCCCGAGTAGTAGCGGCTGTTGTAGGCCGGTTGATAGACCACGTTGGTGTGGCTGTGCAGCACCTCCATCATGAAGCGATCGCTCAGCTTGCCCTCGTCATAGAGGTGGTTGAGGATGGTGTAGTGCCAGAAGGTGGCCCATCCCTCGTTCATCACCTGGGTCTGCTTTTGCGGATAGAAATATTGGCTGATTTTGCGCACGATGCGCACCACTTCCCGCTGCCAGGGCTCCAGCAAGGGGGCATTCTTCTCGATAAAGTAGAGAATGTTCTCCTGGGGCTCTGCGGGGTAGCGCCTGTCCTCCACGCCAGCCGCTTTATGCTGCTTGGGCAGGGTTCGCCACAGCTCGTTGACCTGAGTCTGCAGATAATCTTCCCGCGCCTTCTGACGCCGCTTCTCCTCTGCCATCGAGATCTTCTGGGGACGCTTGTAGCGATCCACCCCGAAGTTCATCAGGGCATGGCAGGAGTCGAGCAGCTGCTCCACCGCCTCAATGCCATGCTTCTCTTCACACTGGGTGATGTAGTTCTTGGCAAACAGCAGGTAGTCGATGATGGATGAGGCATCGGTCCAGGCCTTGAACAGGTAGTTGTTCTTGAAGAAGGAGTTATGACCGTAGCAGGCGTGGGCCATCACCAGCGCCTGCATCGGCATGGTGTTCTCCTCCATCAGGTAGGCGATGCAGGGATCGGAGTTGATGACGATCTCGTAGGCCAGCCCCATCTGGCCGCGCTTGTAGTTGCGCTCGGTATGGATAAAGCGCTTGCCGAACGACCAGTGCTGGTAGCCGATGGGCATGCCAACGCTGGAGTAAGCATCCATCATCTGCTCGGCGGTGATCACCTCGATCTGGTTAGGGTAGGTATCCAGCTTGTAGAAACGGGCGACCCGGGCGATCTCCTGGTGATAGGTCTCCAGCAGATCGAAGTTCCAGTCTGGTCCGTCATCCAGTGGCGCTACACGTTTTTCTGTTTCGATCATGTGACCTCCTCACGCCGCTTGTTTCTTGAACAGCTCGCGGAACACCGGATAGATATCCTCGACCTTGCGAATGTGCTCCATCGCAAAGTGGGGGAACTGGCTGGCTACCGACTCATATTCGTGCCACAGGGTCTGGTGGGCACGGGTGGTGATCTCGATGTAGGAGTAGTACCGCACCCTTGGCATGATGTCCCGCGCCAGAATTTCACGGCACTGCGGTGAGTCATCAGCCCAGTTGTCACCATCCGACGCTTGCGCCGCATAGATGTTCCACTGGTTGGCGGGATAACGCTCATTGATGATGTCATTCATCATCTTGAGGGCGCTGGAGACGATGGTGCCGCCTGTCTCCTGGGAGTAGAAGAACTCGTGCTCGTCCACCTCCTTGGCCTGGGTATGGTGGCGGATGTAAACAACCTCAACGTTCTTGTAGGTCCGGCTGAGGAACAGATAGAGCAGGATATAGAAACGCTTGGCCATCTCCTTGGTGGCCTGATCCATGGAGCCCGATACGTCCATCAGACAGAACATCACAGCCTGACTGGAAGGGACGGGCCGTTTGACGAAGTTGTTGAACTTGAGATCGAAGGTGTCGATAAATGGTACCGCATCGATCCGCCGTTTCAGCTCGCGGATCTCCTTCTCGAGCTGGGCAATTTCGGCAAAGTGTTCGTTGGGATCGGCGGCCAGCAGTGCCAGTCGCTCTTCCAGTTCATGCAACTGGCGCTTTTTGCCAGCTTGCAACGCCATGCGCCGTGCCAGCGAGTTTTGAAGCGAGCGCACCACGTTGATGTTGGCGGGCACCCCGTTTGAGGTGTAGCCCGCCCGATAGGTTTTCACCTCCATCAGCTGGTTGAGCTGGGTTTTCTGCAGCCTGGGCAGCTCCAGATCTTCAAACAGCAGATCGAGATACTCATCCTTGGAGATCTGGAACACGAAATCATCGGCCCCTTCTCCCTGATTGGATGCTTGTCCCTCGCCTGAACCCTGTCCGCCGCCTCCTTTGGGACGGTCAATCTTGTCGCCGGAGACGAACTGATCATTGCCGGGATGCACCATCTCCCGTTTACCGCCGTGCCCCTGATGAAAATGGGGCTCGCCGATATCCTTGGTCGGGATGCTGATGCTCTCGCCCTTGTCTACGTCCTGAATGCTGCGCTTGGAGACAGCATCCGAGACCGCTTGTTTTATCTGCTTCTTGTAGCGGCGGATGAAGCGCTGCCGATTGACAGCGCTTTTGTTTTTGCCGTTGAGCCTGCGGTCGATAAAATGCGCCATAACTCCCCCTTGAACAGTCAGGGTCAGGATGACTTGCGTACCCTGAGATACCATTCGGAGAGCAGTCGCACCTGTTTGCGGGTGTAGCCTTTCTCCATCATCCGTTCGACAAAGTTATCGTGCTTCTTCTGCTCCTCGGCCGAGGTTTTGCTGTTGAAGGAGATAACCGGCAGCAGCTCTTCCGTGTTGGAGAACATCTTCTTCTCGATCACGGTGCGCAGCTTCTCGTAACTGGTCCAGTTGGGGTTACGGCCTGCATTGTTGGCCCGGGCACGCAGCACGAAGTTGACGATTTCGTTGCGGAAATCTTTCGGGTTGCTGATCCCGGCGGGTTTTTCAATTTTCTCCAGCTCGCTGTTGAGGGACGCTCTGTCAAACAGCTGGCCGGTTTCGGGGTCACGGTACTCCTGATCCTGGATCCAGAAGTCGGCGTAGGTGACGTAGCGATCGAAGATGTTCTGACCGTACTCGGAGTAGGACTCGAGATAGGCGGTCTGGATCTCCTTGCCGATGAACTCCACATAACGCGGAGTCAGATAACCCTTGATGAACTCAAGGTAGCGATCGTGCAGCTCTTGCGGGAACTGCTCGCGCTCGATCTGCTGCTCCAGCACATAGAAGAGATGCACCGGGTTGGCGGCCACTTCCGCGTGGTCGAAGTTGAAGACGCGGGAGAGGATCTTGAACGCAAAGCGAGTAGAGAGACCATTCATCCCCTCGTCCACACCGGCGTAGTCGCGATACTCCTGATAGCTCTTCGCCTTGGGATCTGTGTCTTTGAGGCTCTCGCCATCATAGACCCGCATCTTGGAGTAGATGCTGGAGTTTTCCGGCTCTTTCAGCCGTGACAACACCGAGAACTGGCCCAGCAGTTCGAGGGTACCTGGGGCGCATTTGGCCTCGGTCAGTTCGCTATTGACCAGCAGCTTTTCGTAGATCTTCACCTCTTCCGAGACGCGCAGGCAGTAAGGGACCTTGACGATGTAAACGCGGTCGAGGAAGGCCTCGTTGTTCTTGTTGTTGCGGAACTGCTGCCATTCGGATTCGTTGGAGTGGGCCAGCAGAATGCCGTCAAAGGGGAGGGCAGAGAGCCCTTCGGTACCGTTGTAGTTACCCTCCTGGGTTGCTGTCAGCAGCGGGTGCAGTACCTTGATAGGCGCCTTGAACATCTCCACAAACTCCATAACCCCCTGGTTCGCTTTACACAGCGCACCTGAGTAGGAGTAAGCATCGGCGTCATCCTGGGCGAAGTGCTCCAGCATGCGGATGTCGACCTTGCCGACCAGTGAGGAGATATCCTGGTTGTTGTCATCACCCGGTTCCGTTTTGGCGATGGCAATCTGATCGAGGATGGAGGGGTTGACCTTCTCCACCTTGAACTTGGTGATGTCGCCGCCAAACTCGTGCAGGCGTTTGGCCACCCAGGGGGACATGATGGGACGCAGGTAACGGCGCGGGATGCCGTACTCTTTTTCCAGGATCTCCCCATCCTCTTCGATATCGAACAGGCAGAAGGGGTGATCGTTGACCGGTGAGCCCTTGATGCGATAAATGGGCACCTTCTGCATCAGGGATTTGAGTTTCTCTGCCAGCGAGGATTTACCGCCGCCAACAGGGCCCAGCAGATAGAGGATCTGTTTCTTCTCCTCCAGCCCTTGGGCGGAGTGTTTGAGGTAGGAGACGATCTGTTCGATGGCCTCTTCCATCCCGTAGAAATCCTTGAAGGCGGGATAGCGTGCCACGACGCGGTTGGAGAAGAGTCGGCTCAGTCTGGGGTTGGCTGAGGTGTCTACCATCTCCGGCTCACCAATGGCGGTCAGCAGACGTTCGGCTGCGGAGGCGTAGCAGGCTTTATCCTGCTTACACATATCCAGGAACTCCTGGATGGTATATTCCTCTTCTCTCGCTTTTTCATATCGCTGTTGGTAATGCTCGAATATGCCCATAACTTTGCCCTCGTTATAGTCGCTTACCCTGAAAAATGTGGATGACTGCTTTTGTGTTGTGCGCTTTTAAAGCCTAGTCAACAGACTCCAGTAATCCATCACGGTTGATAGGTTAAATTCTGAAGAAACCTGCCCGATCCTTGTGCGGGGAGGGTCAGTCAACAACACCGCTATGTTACTGACTGTTAAATTATTTTTGCCACGATAGTGAGGTAAATGTCAAAGACATAAAAAATAAATGTTTATGGGAAACAGGGAACTTATTGCGAAAAGATTAAGGGGTTTGACGAAAGGCAATGGGGCTGCGGGTTAGCGGGGTTATGAATGAAAACGTCATTACGTGTACGTCAACGTAAATCACTTTGTTTGGAGTTTTTGCTCTAATTTTTACATTGACGCTACATTTTGAGTGCCCTAGATTGGCGATGTGTGAGCAGCAAGACGCTTTAGCAAGAGAGTTGACTGTTGCCTCACCAAGCTCTGTTTAAGCACGTTTCCGTTGGCTTGACCCTCGCAACCGCGAGGGTCTTCTTTTTCTGCGTCTGTAAACGCTTGTTTCTGCTGGTGGCTATTGACGCCGCCAGCACTCATCTAGCAAGGGTAGGCTTGTTGCACTGCCGCCAGGACGCTTGCAAACGGGTGCGCGGCCAACTGGCCTGCACCCGCCAGCGATTTGGCTTTGACCCGGCTGGTCAGCGGTGTGGTGATGCCGCACAGGAAACGGGCCAGAACACGAGCATCCACGAAACCGGTTTTGGTAATCAGCGGATCGCACCAGGCGCGGATCCCCGCCTCGTTTGGCATGGTCAGTGAGGGCAGGGGCGGGAGATGCGCCACCTCGCCGCGACAAACCGAACAGTGGCCACAATGAACCGGCGCCACCTCATCGGCAAAATAGCGGGCGAGGCGGTGGCTCAGGCACTCACTTGAGGTGAAAAAGTCGAGCATGGCTTGCAGTCTGGCCAGCTCACTCTGCTCTTTTTGCAGGAACAGGGCATGCAGGGCATTTGCTTCCTGCTCGTTGTCCCATTCCTGACGGGTGATCCGGTAGACCTCGGTCATCTGCTTGCTTTCAAGCTCGATCCAGCCTTGCTGCTGCAGGTAGTCGAGCGCCGCAACCGCCCGCTGTCGCTCCCCCTGATAGCCCTGCCAGAGGGCGTCAAAGTCCATGGTGCACCAGCTGCGCGCTTGCGGGGCACAGGCGAACAGCTGTTCCAGAAACTGGCGGCGATCCGGATTGAAGCGGCTCACAATCTCGTCTTTATCCAGCACAAACTTGAAGCGGTAGTCGGCGTAGTAGCTGTAGGCCGGGGTGATGATGCCTGCCATCTCCAGATAGACCAGCAGGGTTTTAAGGGGCAACTGGCGGATATTGGTGTCGTTGGAGAGGCGCAGCAGGGTGAATTCCCACTCGCTCCCACTCTGCTTGATGATGGCAAGAAGCTGGAGGATGGCACTCAAATCCGGCGTATCGCCGTAGACGAAGTTCTCCAGCACCGGCAGCTGGCTCTGGTTGGCCAGCACGATACAGCGCGATGGTTGGCCATCCCGTCCGGCGCGGCCAATCTCCTGGCTGTAGTTTTCGATGGATTTGGGCAGATCGTAGTGAATGACCCGCCGGATATCCGCTTTGTCGATCCCCATGCCAAAGGCAATGGTGGCGACGATGCAGTCCACCTTGCCAGCCATGAAGTCGTGCTGGATCTGGCTGCGCAGCGCCGAGTCGAGTCCGGCATGATAGGCGCGGGCGTTGATCCCTTCTCTAATGAGTTGCTCGGCACAGGCTTCGGCGGTGTGCTGCAAGGTGACGTAGACGATGGTGGGGGCCGCCGGATCGTTGGCCAGCTCCTGTGCGAGCCAGCTATCCCGCGCGTCGGGCGCCAGGGGAATGACTGCCAGATCAAGATTGGGGCGATAGAAACCGGTGACCACGACCCCCTCCGGTTCGATGCCGAATTTGGTCTGCATATCCTGAATCACCGCCGGTGTGGCGGTGGCCGTCAGCAGCAACACCTGCGGGATCTTCAGGTCATGGCGATAGCTCGGCAGCTTGAGGTAGTCGGGGCGAAAGTTGTGGCCCCACTCAGAAATACAGTGGGCTTCGTCAACCACCAGCAGCGAGAGCGGCACTTGTTGGATAAAGCGGCGAAAGCGCTCGTTCTTGAGTCGCTCCACCGAGATCATCAGGATCTTGAGCTGGCCATCCAGCGCCTGCTGCATCACTCGTCGGCTCTCCTCCGGGCTCTGGCTTGAGTCGAGGGTAGCGGCGCTTATTCCCTTGCTTTTGAGGAAGGCGAGTTGATCGTGCATCAGCGCTAGCAGCGGCGAGATAACCAGGGTCAGGTGAGGCAGGGCGAGGGCAGGCAGTTGATAACAGAGCGACTTGCCGGAGCCGGTGGGAAAGATGGCGGCGGCACTCTGACCTGCCAGCACCCGGCTGATCACCGCCTCCTGACCTGGCCTGAGTGCGGAGAAACCAAAATATTGGTTGAGCAGGGATGGGATCATGGCAAGGCTCCGCGGCAAATGGGGGATGATAGCACAGCGACGCCGGTCACGGATGACACAGGAATGGTTGCCAAGTCGAGAGCAGAGAGTGCCGATAACACGTACAAAAATGGGTGGTTGCGCTGCTGTTGAGATTTTGTTGCGGTTTTTTGTGATATAAACGGGATATTTTTTGGTGAGTCTCTGGAAAAAAAAGATGGCGAATGGGATATTCCGTCATGCAATCCGGTGACTGGCGGATCGGCCCGACAGAAGGCTGGCCACAGACACCACATTCGGGCGACAGGGGTCTCCCGATGGGTGGTTGCAGACAGGACTCATGATTCATGCACTACGGTGCTTAGGGACTTTTTTGATGACACAACAACACCCCCTCCTTCGGCTGGTCAATAGCACCAGTCTGGTCAGCCAGATCCTGGTTGGTCTGGTATTCGGTATCTTGCTGGCGATGTTTGCGCCCGAGTGGGCGAAAACGGCAGGTCTGCTCGGCAGTCTGTTCGTTGGTGCACTGAAAGCGGTAGCTCCGCTGCTGGTATTCGTACTGGTGATGGCGGCCATCATTGGTCACAAGCAGGGTCAGAAGACCAATATGCGACCGATCCTGCTGCTCTATCTGTTTGGTACCTTCTCTGCGGCCGTGGTCGCGGTGATTGCCAGCTTCCTGTTCCCCTCTAACCTCCATCTGGTGGCCAATACTGCCGAGATCACCCCGCCAGGCGGGATCACCGAGGTGCTGCAGACCCTGCTGTTCAACGTGGTGACCAACCCGGTCAAGGCGCTGATGGATGCCAACTATATCGGGATCCTGGCGTGGGCCATCGGTCTGGGTATCGCCATGCGCCATGCCAACGAGAGCACCAAGGCGCTCATCACTGACCTGTCTCACGGTGTCTCCGCCATCGTGAAAGCGGTGATCCGCTGT
Source organism: Aeromonas sp. Y311-2 (assembly GCF_027706025.1). Classification (NCBI taxonomy): domain Bacteria; kingdom Pseudomonadati; phylum Pseudomonadota; class Gammaproteobacteria; order Aeromonadales; family Aeromonadaceae; genus Aeromonas; species Aeromonas sp. Y311-2. Next base: position 69,586 of record NZ_JAPDCL010000024.1, read on the forward strand.
GCTCCGCTCGGGATCCTGGGTCTGGTTGCTTCCACTCTGGCAGAGACCGGCTTTGACGCCCTGTTTGGCTATGCCCAACTGCTGGTGGTGCTGATCGGCTGCATGCTGTTTATCGCCTTCGTGGTCAACCCATTGATCGTCTTCTGGAAGATCAAGCGCAACCCCTATCCGCTGGTGCTGACCTGCCTCAAAGAGAGCGGCGTGACCGCCTTCTTTACCCGCAGCTCTGCCGCCAACATTCCGGTCAACATGGCGCTGTGTGAAAAACTGCGTCTGCCGGAGGATACCTATGCGGTCTCCATCCCGCTGGGTGCCACCATCAACATGGCGGGTGCTGCCATCACCATCACTGTGCTCGCCATGGCGGCGGTACATACCCTGGGGATGGAAGTGGACATGGCAACGGCTGTGCTGCTCTCCGTGGTTGCCACCGTCAGCGCCTGTGGCGCATCCGGTGTCGCCGGTGGCTCCTTGCTGCTGATCCCGCTGGCCTGCAGCCTGTTTGGCATCAGCAACGACATCGCCATGCAGGTGGTGGCCGTCGGCTTTATCATCGGCGTGTTGCAGGATTCTGCTGAGACAGCACTGAACAGCTCCACCGACGTGCTGTTCACCGCCGCTGCTTGCATGGCCGAAGATGAAACCCTGCTGGAACCTTCCGCGCTGCCCAGCAGCGAGGCGTGAGCCGGTAGCTCGATTTTTCGATTCAGCCCCTCTCTGTGAGGGGCTTTTTATATCAGCGGGCCTAAATGTGTTGAGGAGAGGAGTGCGCAAGAAAACATTCATTTTGATGAAATGTTTGGTTACAAATAGCCGACAGACAGTGCGGGTGCTGCCCCGTTAAAATAGCTGCGGAATAATAAGGTTCAGGCTAAAAAACGAGATTAAATAATGAAAAAAACTACGCTTTCGTGGGCAATTATTGGTGCATTAGGTTTGGTTGGTTGCGGTGGTGGTGGCGGAGATAGTGGTGGTGGTGGTACCACGCCACCGGAGCCGCAACCGAGGGCGCTGCCGGTGGCTGGCGTCTATCTCCCCGTCCTGATGGACGCTCAGGGGCAGTTAATCAACCGTCCGGTCAACGACAGTTATCGTGCGGTCGGTCTTGTCTATCCGGCGTCCACAGAGGGCACGGGTTGGGCGATGAACATTGCTGAGAAAAGAAGTGCCACAGTCAGCACTTATACCTTCCCTCAAGGCTTCTCTTCTCTGAATAAAGGTGAGGGTTACCCACTGACGTTGTCGTTGCTGGTGAACAAAAGCCAACCCAGTACCTTCGACTCGGCTGAGCAAAAGTCCAATACCAATGTCGATGGGTTGGTCAAGGTGGCGTCTGTGCCAGATACGGCGGGAAGCAGCCAGTCACTCTGGGTACTCGATTATCGACCCGTCAAAGCCAAAATCGATTCTGCACTCACTATTCAGAATTGGGGCGGCCAAGTGGCATTGCAGCCGATGGTCACTGCGCCTATCAACGCGGACTCCTGGTACAACCTTGGGGAGAGTGCACTGTTTCAAGATTTCAAAACCGAGCGCAGCAACAATGGTTTGGGGATCAAGCTGACCATCCTGTTTAAAGAAGGGTGTTCTGTAAGCGGTGAGACAGAGGCCAACACTCAAGGTTTGAACAAGCTGACGTTGACTGGTTGGAACAATCGGTCATGCAGTTTCAATACCTTGACAGGGCCTGCTGATATCAAAGAGGGAAAAATTTATGAGGGGCTCTGGGAAAAAAGGATGCGCGAATTTGCCGATCGCAACGCCAGTGTCACTGCATATCTGACCATGAAACCGGGTAGCAATGGTCAGAAAGACACCCTGGTGCTCGGTATTCCGGAAATCACCGGTATCACGCCGTTCCTGTTGGAAGCGCAACCACTCTAATCAGCCAGAGATAGTGCGTGTTTATCAAGAGATGCCAGTCGCTTACCCGACTGGCATTTTTGTTGGTCGAGGTTCGGTGCGAAGCCCTGAAACACCATGATGCTGGTGCCGGATAAGGGCTGTGTCCCAGGTTGCTGCGTGAGTGTGGATTACGTCACCGCAATAACCGCATGATGAGGCGTAAGCATATTCAGGACGGGACAACGCAATAAAAAAAGCCAGCCGAGTGTTCGGCTGGCTTTTTGCTATCAGCGGCAGGTAGGGGATTAACCGACCAGCTGATAGAGGATGGCGGAGATGGCGATCATGCCCATGGTTGCAACGAAGACGTTGCTGATATGGCCCTGATATTTCGCCATAGCCGGTACGCGCTTGATGGCGTACATCGGCATGATGAACAGGATGGTAGCGATGATCGGGCCGCCCAAGGATTCAATCATGCCCAGGATGGAAGGGTTGGCAATGGCAGTGCCCCACAGGGTCAGGATGAAGAAGGCGATAATGAACATCTCGACTTTCTTGGCGTTCGGCTCTTTGCCGGACTTGCGCATGTTCTGCACGATCATCCCTTTCAGACCTTCACGGGCACCCAGATAGTGGCCGAAGAAGGAGGATACGATGGCTACGAACGCAACCAACGGACCGAAGTAGGAGATGATGGGGCTGGCATGCTGGTTCGCCAGATAGGAGAGCACGGCGATGTTCTGGGCCTTGGCTTCTGCCAGCTGGGCCGGTGTCAGGCTCATGACGCAGGAGAAGACGAAGAACATCACGAAGCCCAGCAGCACCATGGCGGTACGCTTGAGGATGGCATCGGCTTTCTCGACAGCCTGATCGCCGTGGTCGCGGCGCTGGGCCAGGGAGAAGCTGGAGATGGCCGGGCTGTGGTTGAAGGAGAAAACCAGTACCGGGATGGTCAGCCACAGGGTAGTGGCGAAATCCTTGGCAGAGGGCACTTGCTCCAGCGCAGCACCGGTCCAGTCAGGGATCAGGTACAAAGAGATACCGGCCAGAATGGCGATCAACGGATAAACCAGCAGCTCGGTCACTTTCAGCATCAGCTTTTCACCGGCCAGCATTACCGACATCATGCCCATGATCAGCACAATGGAGAGGATCCAGCGCGGTGGGGCACTCACCTGCAGCTGATTGACCATAAAGCTTTCCACGGTGTTGGTGATACCCACGCCATAGATCAGCACGATGGGGTAGATGGCGAAGAAGTAGAGCAGGGTGATTAATTTACCGGCACCCACGCCAAAGTGCTCTTCCACCACTTCGGTGATGTCTGCATTTGGCTTTTTGGAGGAGAGGACGAAGCGGGCCAGACCACGGTGTGCCAGATAGGTCATGGGACCTACCAGCAGCGCCATGACGACCAGCGGCCAGAAACCGCCCATACCCGCGTTGATCGGCAGGAACAGGATCCCCGCGCCAACCGCGGTCCCGAACAGACTGATGACCCAGGTAGAGTCGCGTTTTTCCCAACGAGTGGTTTGAGTAGAGCGGATCCCTTGCTCTGTTGACGCCGCAACTCCCTGCGTGCCAGTGACTGTGTTTGACATCTATCTCACCCCGAATGTGTGGTTCTTATTAAGTCGGCGCAAGGATACGGTTTTTCTAATCAAAAATGTTGATCAAATTCATCTTTACGGCACGAAAAACCGCACTTTCTTATGGAAATGTGATCAAAACAAGAAAAATTCAATTATTGTTTATCAATTGGCACGTTATTTTAGTGTTAATGATTAAATCTCGCTCAGCCAAATGTAGGTAAATTGTTATTTTGCGAGATGCTGGGCTAGCTGGTTGATCATGCTGGCGGTAGCCCCCCAGATAAAGTGCTGTTGCCAGGGGATCCAGTAGATGGTGTGTGCTTTCCCCCCTCTGGAAAGGGTCAGGGGGATGTGGTTGCGCCGATCCAGCAGATGGGTCAGCGGCACTTCGAAGGCGTGATCCACCTCATCCGGACTCAGGATGAGGGGATAGTTACCATCGAGCAGCCCCAGCACCGGCAGTACCTCGAATCGTGACACCGTATTGAGCGGGTTGAGGGTGCCGATCACTTCAATCAGCCGTGCCGGAATGCCGAGCTCCTCTTCGGTCTCTCGCAGCGCCGTGGCAATCAGGTTTTCGTCGCCGGGATCCTGTCGCCCGCCGGGGAAGCTGATCTGCCCCCCATGATGACGCAGCCGTGGGCTGCGCCGGGTCAGTAACACGCTGAGCCCCTCATTGCGCATCACCACCGGGATCAATACCGCAGCCGGACTGAGCCCGCCAATGGCGAGGCGATGGGCCGGGGCGGGTCGCTGCAACTGGAAGCGGGTCAGCAGTTCGTGGCGATCCATGGCGGGGAGCTCTCCTGTGTGTTGCCTGGATGGTGGGGAGGGTTACAGCGCCGAGAGGGGCGGAAGGATGCGGGCGACTTTGTCATAAGTCTCCTGATATTCGCTGTCGGCGTCGGAGTCGGCGATGATGCCGCCACCGGCCCAGCAGTGCAGGTGACCCGCTTCGGCGATCAAAGTGCGAATGCAGATGCTGGTATCCATCCGACCATGCTGGCTGAGATAGCCGATGCTGCCGCAATAGGCGTTGCGGCGCTGGGGCTCCAGCTCTTCGATGATCTCCATGGCGCGGATCTTGGGGGCGCCGGTGATGGAGCCACCCGGGAAACAGGCGCGCAGCAGATCGACTCCTTGCCAGCGTGCATCCAGCTCACCGTGGATGGTGGAGACCAGATGATGTACCGCCGGAAACGACTCCACCGCAAAGAGATGAGGCACGCTGACCGAGCCAGGCCGGCTGACCCGACCTATATCGTTGCGCAGCAGATCAACGATCATCAGATTCTCTGATCTGTCCTTGTCCGCCTGCGCCAGCTCCAGCGCGACTTGCCGATCGATGGTCGGATCAGGGTGGCGCGGACGAGTGCCCTTGATGGGTTTGGTTTCGATATGACGGCCATCGAGCAGCAGGAACCGCTCGGGAGAGAGGCTCAGCAGTGCACTGTCCGGCAGACGGATAAAGGCTGAGAAGGGAGCCTTGTTGGCGGTTGCCAGCAGGCAATAGGCCTGCCACTCATCCCCCTGATAGGGGGCGCTGAAACGCTGGGTCAGGTTGATCTGATAGCAATCCCCCGCGGCGAGATATTCCTGAATACGGGCAAACTTCTCGCCATACTCGGCACGGCTCATATTGCTCTGCCACGACCCCTGCAAGGCAAAAGAGGGGGCCGGTTTGGCCTGTTGTTGCTCAAGCCAGGCCAGCCGGTTGGCAAGGCCTGCTTCATCCCCCCAGTGCACCAGTTGCCAGTCGCCGGCCGCCACATTGCGCAGCAGCGCCCAGTCGTAGATGCCCACCGCCATGTCCGGCACCGCGATATCGGCGGCGGCCTGCTCCGGCAGTCGTTCGAAGCGGCGGCCGAGATCATAGCCAAAGAGACCGAGGGCGCCACCAATAAAGGGCAGGTGAGTGGCGCACAGTTCCAGCTCCCCCAGCAGCTGTTGCTGGGTATGGGCCAGCAGGGCAAGGGGATCTTCGTGGTGTCTGCTGATATCCGCCCCGACACGCAGAGTGGTCACCTCGCCGCGGGTTTCGAGGGTCGCCAGCGGATCGGCGCTGATGATATCAAAGCCGTTGTCGGCACCGAATGGTCCCGCCGATTCCAGCAACATGGCCCACGGCTGATGTTGCAGGCGGGCAAAAAGCTGATGGAGTTCAGCACTATGGTCTAGATGATGGATATGAAGTGTTGGCGTCATTTTATGTTACACAGGCAACAGTTTGGTTCCCGAACCCTAGTCGGTGCTGGTGGGCAAGCGTATCATAGGTGTCGGTGACTTAAGAAAAAACTGCCGTGTCGTTCGTTTTTTGCTGGTTGATAGTTTTTAGCCAGCACGTCAGCACGGCCATCATATGGAAGCCCTTGCCCTGCTCTGTGGCAGAGACAAGGACCAGTGAGGATGATATGAGCATTATAAAAAAACAGGATTTCATCGATTCTATCGCAGATGCCCTCCAGTACATCTCCTATTACCACCCGTTGGATTTTGTTCAGGCTGCCAAAGCGGCGTATGACCGTGAGGCCAACCCGGCCGCCAAAGATGCGCTGGCCCAGATCCTGATCAACTCCCGCATGTCCGCCGAAGGTCATCGTCCGCTCTGCCAGGACACCGGCATCGTGACCTGTTTCGTCAAGATTGGCATGCAAGTCCAGTGGGACAGCGACATGACTGTGCAGGAGATGGTGGACGAAGGGACCCGTCGTGCCTACACCAATCCTGACAACCCGCTGCGCGCCTCCGTGCTGGCCGATCCGGCCGGCAGTCGCAAAAACACCAAAGACAACGCCCCTGCCGTGGTCCATATCGACATGATCCCCGGCAATAAGGTGGAAGTGAGCATCGCGGCCAAAGGCGGCGGCTCCGAGAACAAATCCAAGATGGTGATGCTCAACCCCTCTGACGATATCGTCGAGTGGGTGCTGAAAACCGTGCCGACCATGGGCGCAGGCTGGTGCCCGCCCGGCATGCTGGGCATCGGCATCGGCGGTACCGCCGAGAAAGCGGCGGTACTGGCCAAAGAGGCCCTGATGGAGCACATCGACATTCAGGAGCTGATCGCCCGTGGCCCGCAAACCACTGAAGAGAAGCTGCGGGTCGAGCTCTACGACAAGGTCAACAAGCTGGGGATCGGTGCCCAGGGGTTGGGCGGCCTTACTACCGTGCTGGATGTGAAGGTGAAATCTGCGCCGACTCACGCCGCCTCCAAGCCGGTGGTGATGATCCCCAACTGCGCCGCGACCCGCCACGTTCACTTCGAGCTGGATGGTTCAGGGCCCGCCGAGCTGACCCCACCGAAACTGAGTGACTGGCCGGAGATCACCCGTGAAGCGGGTGGCAACGTGCGCCGCGTCAACGTCGATGGCATCACCAAGGCCGAACTGGCCAGCTGGAAGAGCGGTGATACCGTGCTGCTCTCCGGCAAGATCCTCACCGGTCGCGACGCCGCCCACAAGCGTATCGCCGACATGCTGAAAAATGGCGAAGGGCTGCCTGAAGGGGTCGATTTCACCAACCGCTTTATCTATTACGTTGGCCCCGTCGATGCGGTGCGTGACGAAGTAGTTGGCCCGGCTGGTCCCACCACCTCCACCCGGATGGACAAGTTCACCGACATGATGCTGGGTGAAACCGGCCTGATCGGCATGATCGGCAAATCCGAGCGTGGCCCGAAAACCGTCGAGAGCATCAAGCAACACAAGGCCGTCTATCTGATGGCGGTCGGCGGCGCTGCCTATCTGGTGGCCAAGGCGATCAAGAAAGCCCGCGTGGTGGCATTTGCCGATCTCGGCATGGAAGCGATCTACGAGTTTGAAGTGGAAGATATGCCGGTGACCGTTGCGGTCGATTCCGAAGGCAACAATATCCACGAAACCGGCCCGGCCTACTGGTCTGCCAAGATTGCCGAGCTGGACGGCAAACTCTCCTCCTGAGTGACCGTTTCCGCTGCCGGTTAACGGCATCGGCCATGTAAACAAGGCGCGTCCATCCGGATGCGCCTTGTTGCTTTTGCTGGCCTGTTATGGGCTCAGGTTGGCCGCTTGCGGCAAGCGGATATAAAAAAGGATGGCGTGACGCCATCCTTTTTCGTTGTGCTTGTGCTCTGTCAGCAGCGCAATTGCACCTGGCTTAGGCCTTTTTCAGGTAGGCGGCCACCAGTACGATCTGCACGCCGTTGACCTTGCCTTCGATATGGAGCGGGTTGTTGGTCAGACGGATGCCCTTGACCAGGGTGCCGCGCTTGGCGGTGAAACCGGCGCCTTTCACGTCCAGATCCTTGATCAGGGTAACGGAGTCGCCCTCTTGCAGCACGGCGCCGTTGGAGTCAACGGTCGGTACGCTGTCATCATCTTCGTCAGCAATACCAGCTTCAGCCCATGCCTTGGCTTCGTCTTCCATGTACATCATGTCCAGCAGATCCTGAGCCCACACTTCACCCTTGCCGGAGAGTGTTTTCAGCTGGCGCCATGCCATCACCTGCACCGCAGGCACCTGGCTCCACATGCTGTCGCTCAGGCAACGCCAGTGGTTGACCACCAAGGTATCCGGTTGTTTCAGCTGACCACGGCAGGTGTCACAGATAGCAACGCTGTGATCATCGTCGCTGGCGGGGGAGTGAGGCACCACGAAGGCGGTCAGCGCCTGCTCGGCGCTGCACAGTTCACACTTGGCGCCCGCGCGCGCTTGCAGAATGGCGTTGATGGTCATGTTGTTGGTCCCATAGCTAGTGGTAAAACGACCCGCGTTGGGCGGGGCGCGTGAAAGAGGGGGCGGAATATAGCATAAAACCCCGTACTTTGTCAGGTCTGCCCTGGCTCACAAGGTTGGCTGTGCTGTTGCGCGGCGCTGATCGTTTGGTATTGAGAGTGCAATTTGAAGCGGGATCGCTAGAATGAGCCTCCTTTTTGACTGCAAGGCAGGGGCATTCGTGCTGGCTCAACGTTTTCAACAACTGGATCGACTGCTCACCCGCTACCGACGCTGGTGGCAATATCAGCCATATCATCATCTGACCATGGCCTTTGCCGATGAGGCGCCCGTACTGGCGGCACTGCTCAATGGGCTGACCCTTGCCCAGTTGGCGGAGTTCGATGCGGATATGGATGCACTCAGCACGCTGCTTGCCCCTTGGATTGCCGAGGGAGCCGAGCTGCAGCAACTCAGCCAGCTTGCCCCGTTTACCCCTGAGCCCATCACTTGCAGCAAGGAGATGGCGCTGCATATGCCGGGGCGCAAGCAGGCCCAGATCGAGTCGTTCACCGCCTGTCTGCCTGCCCATCAGGGCCCCTATCTGGAGTGGTGTGCCGGTAAGGGCCACCTTGGGCGGCTGGTATCACTTCATCGACAGGCTCCGATCCTCAGTCTGGAGTTGCAAGATCAGCTTTGTGACGATGGTCGGCTGCTGGCCGAGCGGGATGGTGCCAATATGACCTTTACCTGCGCCGATGCCTTTGCACCCGAATCGGCGGTGCTGATCGCCCCCGAACATCACGCCATAGCACTCCATGCCTGCGGCGAGCTGCACACCCATCTGCTGGAGCGGGTGGCCGAGCGCAGTGCCCGCGGAGTGACCATCTCTCCCTGTTGTTACCACCTGATCCGTACCAGCCACTATCGCCCGCTGTCAGCCGCGGCCAGCGCCAGCGAGCTGGTGTTGAGCAAGGCGGATCTCAAGTTGCCGCTACAGGAGACGGTCACTGGCGGTGCGCGGATCGCCCGCCTGCGCGAGCAGGAAGTGGTGTGGCGGCTCGGGTTTGACTGCCTGCAGCGTCAGGTGCGCGGGGTGGATGAGTATCTGCCGGTGCCCAATATGCAAAAGAGCCTGCTGACCGGCACCTTCGAGGCATTCTGCGTTTGGGCTTCCGAGCGCAAAGGGATTGTGCTGCCCGCCGGGCTCGACTATTCCGCCTGGTTGGAACACGGGGAGCGTCGCTTTGGCGATGTCGCCCGCATGGAGCTGGTGCGTCATTTGTTTCGCCGTCCCCTCGAGATCTGGCTGGCGCTGGATCGCGCGCTCTTTTTGCAAGAGCAGGGCTATCGGGTCGAAGTGGGGGAGTTTTGTGCCAAACCCATGACCCCGCGCAATATCCTGATCCGTGCCGTGCGTGCCTGACATCCGGCTATTTTGAGCATTTTTCTTGAACATTGATGATGGCTGACAGGTTGAGCCTGTCAGCCATTTTTTTCATCACGAACAATGACTGTATGGCAGGTCACCTGGCTGTCTCAACTGTTCTAAAAATGGGCGAAAGATCACGCTCTGGCGTTTTCGTTTGGGTTCTTTTTCTTTGTTTCAGCTGCACTGAATATCACAAGGTGAAATGGCTCACAAATTCTGCTTATTTCTTAATTCTCATCGTGAATTTAGTTGTTGAAACACCTACTCTTGGAACGCATTAATTCAAACAAGGACGATAAACATGTTCAAACCCAAGCGTTGTGCCTGGCTGATCGCTGCCGCCTGCGCATTGCCAAGCTATGCCGCAATGAGTGCAGCCATGAATATTCAACCCGATCCGCAAAATGCGGGAGGATATGTAATTGCGGCCCCGGATCTGGCAGCCATGGAAAAAACCAAGACGGCTAATCCCATGTATGCAATATGGGCCAAGGCATTGGCGACCCGGTCAAATAAAATCGTTGATGCCATTGAACCGGGTCTGGCAAGCAATCCTGACAACGTAAAACGGGTTGAACGGGTATTTCCCCAATCTGAATGGGAATATTTAGGGAAGGTGCGAACAAGTCCCTGATATGAGATCATGTTTGTCATCTGGAGCCATGGAACAGGGTTCATCATGAGTCATCAACTTACCTTCGCCGACAGTGAATTCAGCAGTAAGCGCCGTCAGACCAGAAAAGAGATTTTCTTGTCCCGCATGGAGCAGAT
>NZ_JAPDCL010000025.1:0-69582 GCF_027706025.1 Aeromonas sp. Y311-2
GGGTATCCATGATGGTTGACCTCAAGGTGATGGCCTACTTCAAGATTAGCCTTTCAACACGTAATTGGGACAGAGCCATTAAAAAGGCGTGCTCGGTCTTCCAATAGAGCTCGGGGCATCGGGATGATCGTTGTAGGGGTTAGTCGCTTGCGTCGATCTTGGGGTTCTTCAAATCCTCGGTCATAGATCAATCCACCTTTAGCTGTAAATAGCCCTCTTTGATGCAGCAACCCCGAACCTCGATCACCAATCCAATACCAAAACAGTCGGATTGTCTGAGGCAATCCTTGGCAAAATTGATTCAGCAAACGCGCTCTCTCTTGCCGAGGGGGTTTGCCATAATCTTTTGAATAAACATGGAGTTCAACTTCTGCTTTTCCGCAGACTGCCATGATTTCTCGTAACGTACTCAAATCACCTGGTCGTGTTGGACAGATGTAGTTGTCATAGATCGTAACTTTTTCGGCATTCAGTAATAAGGCCTTGGCCGCTCCAGCAAGTGATGTCGCGTCACGATTAAACTGAGTATTGAAATCAAAATCGTCATCATCAAGGTCTTGCCAGTTAGCGATGTAGTGCGGGCGATTATCTGTCGTTCCGTCAACAACACGGTGGAAAGGTTGGGCTTGTGCGTATTCCGGTGAAGTTGAACAGTGATTCCGGAATCTGTGAACACCATTTCCGGAAAGTATGCGGACAGAGATTCTTCGAGCAGAAGCTGAGCTTTGAGGGGAGACATCTTTTCGACTCACCGAACAAGCCAGCAGCCAAGCGCAGCGCGGCAGTTGTGGATCCAAGACGTTGGAACAGGACGGTTCATCTGACATCAGAGTACGTGCTCTGAGGTGTCCGGAATCGGTGTACACGCAAGCCGGAATCAGCGTTCATTTTAAACCGGAATAGGTGTTCATTTTCGACCGGAATATGCAGCTTGATGGCTGTCCACTGCAGCTTCACGCCATGGGGCTCCCGCGAATTCACGGTTAAAGCTAACCAAGCGTGACTCTTTGATCCTGAGGAGTTTCTCTGTTGCTTTATCTATCTGCTGGGCATTTAACGCAGTGGCAAGGTGGTCTGATACCTCTTTAAGCCAGTTTTCAGGGAAGCGCGAGAGAACCGCTCCTTTATCAAATCCCAAACGGGCCTCTAACAGGTTGAGGTCGGCCATATTTCGGATTTGGTTCGGGGAGATAGCAAATTCGAGATGCAGCATTAGAATAGCTCCTCCCGGCGTTCAGCAAAGAAACCATTCGGCCAAGGGGCATCAAATTCCCCTTCATCTGTGGTCTTGATGGGGAGCAGCCGCGTTTTTCCTTTTTCCTGCTCGCAGAAGATAATCTGGATATCCTCTTTCCGGCAGTAACAGCTGTGATTATCCGTGATGTCACCCTCTGCGGATTGGCGGCGTCGCTTAAGCAACCTTAACATCAGATGTTCGCTATGGGTTTCTATCAGAAACATCCGCTCTGGATCCTTGTGGCAGGCAGTCAGCATCATATCGGCTAGGCTGAGCTGCCATCTGGGGTGGATATGCAGTTCGGGCTGTTCGCAAGAGATCATCACACCTGATTGCTCCAGACAGGTGGCGGCAATAAAGGGGAAGACTTGCGAGACACCCACACCAACATCACAGGGGCGCAGCGGTGTATTGGCATTAGCTTCGGTTAATTGCACCTGACGCTGTTGTAGCGGAACCTCTCCTTGAAAGCTGGCTTTGAAGTTATAACTGGAATTGAGCAAATCCACATGGTTGAAGCACTGATTAACCTGCTCGCGGTACCCATCAGAACCAAAAGCAAAGTGATCCCAGCCTGCTGTGCCATCATACCAGCGAGTACGATTAGGTCTGTTTTCAAGCACAGTTCCTTTTCCTGGCACAATTCTCAATGGGCCGATATGGAGCAAGTTGAGCAGCTTCTGGCCCAGGAGTCGAAGTGGTGCCAGTGCGGCTTGCGATAGTGCTGCTTCGACAAACAGACGAGCTGCCAACGGGTGATCAGGATAAATTTCCTCCCATGTGACTTGGGCTCCAGACAAGTCAATTCGTCTGGTAACGGGAGGGAGGGCATCTTGGCCTCGGATATATACGGTTTCCCACTGGCCGGAAGCAAAAACATTTCCTAACTCAAAGGCCTCATCGATGTACCAATGGGGAAGTGGAGCATAGTGAGTAATGGCCACATCGGGTTTGCCCGCTTGCACCTCAAACCGTAGGTAAGTTTGCCCTTGGCTTGAGCACTCGAAGCGGCTGACGAATGCTCTGTGTTTGAAGTCATCCCAGCTGATATCCAGCTCAAATGAGATGATGTCTGCGGTTGCATCCGGCCCGTAGTGTAAGTTGGTTTCAAGCAGCCAATCTTCTGGGGTGGTCAGGAAATCGTGCCAGATATCTGCGGTAGCATCCCGAAAGTCCAGCGTAGCGCCCAAGGTAATGGTGTTGTTGAGATCTTTGCCATGCACCAGGTTGTGAAATCCGCCAAGCCAGAGTTGCTCACCGGTGATAGAGCTGTATTGCGGATCAAAATTGCGCTCAACAATGATTTCATAGAGATAGAGCAGCGCCTGCAGCACGGTGCTTTTGCCGGTACTGTTAGGGAAGGTGCGAATAAGTCACCAAACATAAAAATGCGCCCTTGTAAGCATTTGAATTTAATAAACTAAATTTTTCAGTTTCGTTGTGGAGGGTGCTTATTCGCACCCTCCCTTACTCAAATAACCTGAAATAAGTCTTAGAGATCCCCTCATTTTTCGAGACTCAAATAATTCCAAGAGTGCGGGTATATAAACGATGTTGCTTCAGGTAGTAGACAAACTTTTCCATCAGCAGGGCCGCATTGGCCTCTTTCATCTTTGGCAGCAGCTGGTAATAGATGACACCCTGCCGGAAGAACGAATAAGTCCTTGTCTTGCTGGTGTTGACCTTGATGGTTCTCTCCAGCCCGGCGCTGTCTCCGGCCTTACCCAGCAGGGTCAGCAAGACGATGGCCAGCGCACTGAACAGAAATAGCCGGTCTCGGCGGGCCGGGTTGCTGATATGCACTTCCCCCATGCCCATGCCGAATTTGTAGTCCTTGATGTCGCGAAAACTGGTCTCGATGCCCCAGCGTTGACCATATAGTTGCAGCGCCTTGGCTGCGTTCAAGTCGACCCGGTTACTGGCCAGAAACCAGGGCTCCTTCATGCCGCTCTTGTGGCAGCAATAGACCCGCTCGACGCGCTGGCGCTGCCCGGTGAGCTCCACCTCTTTGAGCGTGCGGGTGCGCCCGGTCGGGGTCAGCCAGTTACTGGCGGGAACCTGCTCTATGCCAGGGTAACCGACCAGGATATTGCCTTTAAAACGAATGACATAGGCAAAGCCTAACTCTTGCTCAAGTCGTTCAAACAGCTCCATATAACCAAAGCCTCGGTCGGCGACCACGGTCACGAAAACACCGTCCGGCAGCGTCTGCTTGAGCTTGGTCAGCAGCTCCCGTTCGTGGGCATTTCGCTGCCCCTTGAGCAGGGATTTGCGGTGCGTCTTCCACAGCAACGGGGTGTTGCGTCCGTGGCTGGTTTGCAGGCTGATAACCAGGGTGCTGTGGTCATCGGCATCGAACTCGGTCCAGTCCATGGAGACCACGATCTCGGTGCGCTCACCGACCACATACGGGGTTCTAGGGATTTTCCGTCCAAAAACGACAAAGTGCTCTGGAGGCCCCGCCGTCTGTGGCCTCCAGAGGGGTATTACTTTTTTCGAGATCCCTATTTGGGCTCTGTTTGAGTAAGATTTAGTCTTTTTGGGCTAAATCCATGGCATTCGAAGAACGTGTCCAAATCTTGTCCGAGGCAGAACAAGATGAGTTATATGGACCCCCCGCTTTCACCTCCGCCGACCAACGCTTCTTTTTCTCGCTGAACGATAAGGAACTGGCGATCGCTAAAAGCCTCCGTCATCGGGGCCAGCGTTACATGCTGGTGGTACTGCTGGGCTATTTCAAAGCCAAGCCGGTGGTGCTGAATCCCGGCTTTCATCAGATCAAGCAGGACCTCAAATACGTTTATCAAACCGTTCTACCAGGCCCAGGCTGTAGACCCTTTAATCTCACGCCAAAAGAGAACGAACGGATTTACCAACGTGTTTTCCAGCTCTGCAACTACCAGCGCTGGAATGTCAAAGACCATGGAGCGGCGTTGAGAGATTACTTATCCCAGCAAGCCAGAGCCTGGACAGCGCCTAGGCACCTCTTCGATGCGGCCATTGAATATTGTTCGGGGCAGAAGATCGCAATCCCTGCCTACAGCACGCTGCAAAAGATCATCAGTCAGGTGGTGGGAGACGAACAGGAACACATGGCCGCGCACCTTGAGCGTGCAATGTCACGCGGTCTTAAGCAAGCACTGGCGGAGCTCGTGAACGGCACAGGTCCACTGCCGTTCCGACAGTTGCGACAATCGGCTCGTAACTTCACCGGAACCGAGTTGGAGAAAGAACTGATTGTCTATCGCCATATCCAGCATTGGATGCCGGAAGTGGATCTGCTGTTGAGCACGCTATCACTGTCGCAGAAAAATCTGCAACACCTGGCAGAGAAAGTCGACTACTACGGTGCCAAACTGAAACGTCAAACCGTAGGCAGCCAATGGCTGTATTTATTGTGCTATCTTCAAACGCGATGGCAGCAAGCGCTGGAACGTATTGCCGATGGCTTTGTGCATCATGTCAGACAGACCAAACAGAAGGCAAAGGATTATGCGCAGGAAGCGGTGTTTAAGGATTGGCAAAAAGCAGCTAAAAATGTCAGCAAGGCAGCTGAAGTACTGCACCTGTTCATTGATGACAGCATTGATCTGCAACTACCGTTTGCAACAGTAAGACAGCAAGCACTGAGCCTGCTGACCAAAAGGGATCTGGAATCTGTATGTCTCTTCCTGAACGAGCAGCGACGATCGGTCGATGAAGCCATGTGGCAGTACTGCGACGAGAAAGAAAGTCTGCGGAAAGGTTTGCTGCGAGAGTTGTTCCTATGTCTGCGCTTCGAAGGCTGCGACGGCACCCAGCACTTAGCGGCCGCCTTGGCGAAAACACAAAACGAACTCAACGGCCAGGACGCTCAGTTGCAAACTGCCGACACCAGACTCCTTTCCAAAAAATCACGTGAATTCCTGCTGGATGGTGAAGGGAATATCCTGATCGATCGTTATGAGTGGTTCCTCTATCAACAGATTCCTGATCGCCTGAATGGCCAGCTGACGCTGCCTGATATCACTAAATACCGGGCACTCGACGCCGACCTGATCGACGGGGAACATTGGCGAAAAAACAAATATACGCTGCTTCAACAGAGCCATTTTACAAAATTAGCGGAGGAGCCTGAAAAGCTGATCAAACAGATGGCCATGGAATTGGATACCCGTTTGTACGAAGTCGGCGAATATCTTGAACAGGAAGACAACCGGAATATCATCTTGCGTAATCCGCAGGGTAAACGCTTCTGGCGCCTGCCTTCGGCCAGCAAACATCATCTGGTCAACAATCCCTTCTTCCAGCAAATTCCCACAACGGGGATTGCGGATGTACTGCGCATGGTTGATCGTGACACCGGTTTCATTGACTGCTTCGCTCATGTGCTGGGTTCCCAATCCAGAAGCCGTTCCCATGAATATGACCTGTTGGCAATTCTGGTCGGCAATGCAACCAATCAAGGCATTTACGGCATGGCACAGATCTCTGATCGTACCTATGATCAGCTCAGCACTATCCAGGCGAACTATCTTCGCCTGGAAACATTGAATGCTGCTAACGACAACATCAATAACGCGACAGCCAAGCTACCCATCTTCCGGTACTACAACATCCAGGAAGATGTGATCCACGCCAGTGCCGATGGTCAAAAGTTCGAAGCCCGGCGCGAGACCTTCAAAACCCGTTATTCGTCGAAGTACTTTGGCACTCAAAAAGGTGTTTCTGCCATGACCTTGATCGCCAATCACGCTGCGATCAACGCCAGAGTGATCGGCGCCAACGAACATGAATCGCACTACATCTTTGATTTGTTGATGAGCAATACGTCAGACATCATTCCGGATGTGCTCTCAACCGATACCCATGGGGTGAACCATGTGAACTTCGCGTTACTGGATCTGTTCGGATACCAGTTTGCCCCACGCTATGCCCAGGTTGGCAAAGTGATCAATGACATGTTTGATGTCAAGGAAGACAAAGAACACCGAATTCAGCTGTGCTTAAAAAAGCCAATCAATACCCATCGTATTGCGCAGCACTGGGATACCATCCAACGGATTGCAGTATCACTTAAGCAGCGGAAAACAACGCAAGCCACCTTGGTGAGAAAGCTCTCGGAGTACAAGCGCAATCACCCGCTGCTGGAAGCCCTGACGGAATACAATCGCCTGGTGAAAGCGAATTATCTACTGTGCTACATCGATGATGCCAGTTTAAGAAACTATGTTCAGCGCGCGCTGAACCGGGGAGAGGCCTATCACCAACTGCGTCGGGCCGTGAGCAGCGTCAATGGGGATCAGTTCCGGGGCAGTTCAGACGAAGAAATCCAGCTATGGAATGAGTGCGCTCGCCTGGTCACCAATGCCATCGTTTACTTCAACTCCAGGATACTCAGCCAGCTGTTGACCAGCTTCGAATACCAAGGAGATACCAAGAGAATAGATATCGTCAAACAGGCATCCCCTGTGGCCTGGCACAACATTAACCTCAAGGGGACTTACCACTTCGAATTGAGCGAAAAATTGCCAGATCTGGAGGAGCTTATGCGCTCAATCGAGGGATATTTACCCGTCAGCGAAAAGTAATACCCCTCTGGAGGCCACGGACGGCGCGGCCTCCAGAGCACTTTGTCGTTTTTGGACGGAAAATCCCTAGAACCCCACATACGGGACCCAATCGTCAAATAGATTCCAGACGTTGAGCTTGGTGTTGGTAAGCAGGCGATCCACCTGTTTCACGGCGTACTTGCGTTCGAGGCCGTTGGCCAGGGAGAGGCCATTGCCGATGGCGTGGATAGCCAATGAGCCCGACTCGATAACCCCGAGGGTGGCATTGGCGAGGGAAAGCACCCGCTTGGCGTGCATGTCCTGGCCAAATATGTCATCGATATGGTTGAGGATCATTTCGTGGTTAAGCATGGGGGGCTGTCGTTCGGTATTGGCTGGTCAAGACTGGCGATCATACCCCATAAGCCGCGCCACGCCTCGCTCTTATGAGGGGATGGCTAAGGAAATAAGTATAACTCTTGCCACCAATACGGCTCTGGAACAGCGCCAGATAGAGGGGGTGTTTGTTCGGTGGCTTATTTCATCTTTCGAACTACAGTCCGCATCTTTCTTAGTGAGATGCTCCATTAAATTTACATATTAGCATATTTTATAATGACCGTTTCGATAGCCCTTAATTGTCCCAGCAATTTGGATCTACGTTCAGTGGATTGGAGATAGTCAGTCTCAAATTTGGAACGCATCCCCGGAAACTCCTCACTCAACCGCTGATACTCTTCACTTTCTCCAATTATAGTCAAAAGTTCAGCTTGATACTGACCAGCTTGGCACTGCAGTTGTTCAACAAAATGTTGCTGCGTTGCAGCAATGGATGCCATGTTTTTTTTAATAACGGCTGGCGGCATTACATCTCGGTGAAATACCTCAACAAATATTGTATCGTAAAATAGTGGCGTTTTGTAATATTTAGCCGGTTCACCGGCAATTTTAAATTGAGCGAGCAGACCACGTTTTTGCAATCGAAGAACCTGCCTGTAAACTTTACGGTATGCACCGAGTTCTGCTGGGGTTGACCGCAGCGCTAAGTAGTCTACATAAGCATCTCGAAGTTCCTTTAGGGTGAATCCGTCCAAACGATCTACAACCAATGTTTTATAGATTTCGGCTTGAATGGACACTTTTCTCTGTGATGACATGTTCAGGTTCCCACGACAGACACTTGTGAATTTGGCTGCTGCCGAAAGCTGCGGATTATAGTCCGTAGTCATGGGTTAGACAACTCTGGATAGTTCTTGTCTCAAAGAGAGACAAGAAATGAAAGACTTAGCGCGAATATTTGGCGAAAAGCTCCGCCAAAAAAGGACCCGTATGGGTGTATCACAAGACAGGCTGGCTTTGTTGGCCGAGATTGACCGAAGTTACGTCGGTCGGATTGAGAGGGGTGAGGTCAACATTACCCTTGAGAAGGCATATCAATTGGCAGAAGTGCTTCAGTGTGACATAAGGGACTTGTTACCCGCAGCGGCGCCTTCATCAACGAAAACTGCGAGTCGAGTAGGCCCAGAGTCACCCGAAGGGAAAAGCTAAAAATCTCTAGATGTTTAACATTTGAGCTAGCCTTCTCGGCAGCCCAACTTTACGCCTATCAGCGGCTTTCCGGTGCCCAACGGCCTCTGCAAGGTGGGCATGGTGACCCAACACAATTATTTCGCTTTGCGCCCTGGTGAGCGCCGTGTAGACAAGGCTGCGCTCAATGAGCGGCGAGCGTGATCCAGCCTTCGTAGGCAGGCAGATCACTATGCGCCGCCATTGCGAACCCTGAGATTTGTGCACCGTCAACGCATATCCCAATTCCAGGCTATCCAACAAGTTTTCGTGGAGAGGACGTTTCTCGCCATCGTCCCACAGAACCCAACCCAGTGTCGGCGACTCATCGGCGACCTCGCTATAGGGCGATAGAGTGTCTTCAATTTCTATCAACTGGCCAATCGAGCCGTTCTGAATCCCAATATCCCAATGGTTCTGGGTGCAGATCAGCAAGTCGCTCTCATAGATCCCTGTGTGTTCCCACATGTCCTGTTCAACATTCCATAGGCACAGTGGCTTGCGTCCCGGCGACAGGGCTCCCTGTACCATCTGATTAATCATACCAGCCACTTTTCGCGTGGCGCAGAGAACCACCGTGTCCTCTGGTTGTTCGAGATACAGTTTTGTCCCAAGGTCCCCCATGTCTGTCTCATCCGCCTCGATGAAGCGAACCTGCTGAGTGAATCGTTCAGGCACAGGGAACGCGCCATTCTTCACGCTGTTGGCGATGTCGGCAATTTCGTTGCCGAAGCGCTTGGCGATCTTCAGTTCGACATGCGGGATCTTCGGTATTTCAGCCAGGCAATGCAGGATTAAGCCGGGACCCACCGGAGGAAGTTGGTGCGGATCCCCGATCAGAACAATCTTCGAGTCCACATTGGCAAAACGGATGGCTCCACTGAAACTGATGAGATCGACCATTGATGCCTCATCGATCACCAACGCCATACGGCCGGTTGCATTAGCCTCATTACGACCTTCGTCTTCCTTCATTCTCTTGATGAAGCTGGCGAGCGTGATGGCCGGACGGTTGGTAGCCTCCATCATCCGCTTCACTGCCTTGCCAGCCAGTGCGAGTTGGGTGATGTGGTAACCCTGTGCCTCAAGTACCTCATTGATGCACTTGAGAACGGTGGTTTTGCCGCATCCTGCACCGCCCGTCACCACTGCAAAGTCGTTGTTGGCAATCAAATGCACGGCCTCACGCTGCTCCTGGTTCAGCCGAAAGCCATTGCCCTCACGTTCCTCGTAAACGTGAATAACATCGTCAACGTCGCACGGGAGACCCTCGCGGCCGATCCGTTCCCTGATACAATCCACGACCTTGCTCTCAAGGATGGATGCGCCAAGGCTGTAGGCATTGCCATCTCGGTCGTAGAGCAACCGTCCTGTTGCCTCGCTCTGCGCGATCGCCTTCTCGATCAGGTCCCGGCTATGCTGCTCGCCCGTCAGGATTGAGCCAAGGCCAGCGACCAGATTAGCGCGCGAAACATAAGTATCACCCAAGCTGAATCGGCGATAGACGGTCTCCTCAATGGCAGCGGCGAGGCGGCGTTCGTCATCTCGATCAACACCAAACTGCTCTATGGCGAGTTTGTCAACCTCCGACCACCCCGCTGAAAAGCTCAACAGGCGGTAGGGGTTCTCGGAAATCTTCTCGCTGGCTTCACTGCCGAAGTAGCCAAGGATGCGTCGGCCAATCGTGAGCCCCATACCGTGACCCTGAAGCCATTGCAGGCTGTTGCTCAGCCCTTCTTCCTGCCATCCTTGGACAAGCCTTGTGGCCCTCTGTGGTTTAATAACATTGGCCAAGGCTGTCGTGTCACCATTATCAAGAATGCCGAACAGGGCGTCACCAAAGGTCTCCCAAAGTCGTTCGGCAGTAATCTTGCCGATCCCTTCGAACCGGGGATTGCGGGCGAGGTATTCAACGATGTGGATCCCCGAGGGCTTGCGTAAGGCCGCATCGCCCGGCTCAACCTCCATCTGCTCCTCGGTTATTTTAAAGCCGCCGCTGTTGATGAAGGTTCGGGACTCGATTTTCCCAGCCACGCTCCACCATTGGCCAGGCAAGACCGTCACCCCAATTCCATGGCTTTGTATTCTGACGATCAGGGCATGGGAAGTATCCAGGATCTCCCCATCGCTCGTGATCCTCTGACCACGGAAGATCACGCCGTTCTTATTCTGGACTCGAACCTGAATTACCCGTACAAACGCCGTCCGACGGGCGCTGGACTGTCTCACCACGGAAGCCTCCCGGTGGTGTGCAGGATCTCATCCATTCCCTTCAGCTTGTCGAGTTGCTTGCGCAACTCACGGTTCTCCGCCTTGACGGCTTCGTTCTCTTCTTGGATCTGCTTGATGCGAGCATCGCTTATTGCGCGTTGTTGATGCTGTCTTGGCACGATCTCTGCGGGCTTGGCGACACGAAGCTTGAGTACGCCTTCGTCCTCAAGCCGTTTGTTCAACGCAGGCCAATGGCGGTCTCGGATCTCGGGATTTGTGTAGAACACGTCACGGTTGAGGCCGCACTCACGGGCGATCCTCGAGATGCTGAGTACGCCCTGGTGAATGTACGGCTTGAAGTCATCAACATGGGTTACCCAGTCAATGAAGGCTTGCTCATTAAGCTGGCCGTCCTTGATGCCGTTGGACCCTTTCGCTGCACTCATTCCCAAACTCCGTCGAAGCACTTGCTGGTTGTGTGGTGTCCATGTGCAATCCTTTTACAGAAGGGGTCTTTTGTAAAAACTCGAATCAACACTTCGGCGAGCAGCCCCCCTGCACTCGCCGTGAGTGCCGCCTGGATTGTTGGGTCGCTATGGTCAGTCACGGATTTTCGCGGCAAATATGGTTTCTCTCCCTCGGCATAAAACCGCCGGGGCCCCTACCATTGATTCCATGTACCCTTGACAGCCCTTCGCTTATTTATTCGCCTCGTAAAACGCATCAAGCAGCTTGCGTAGGTCGATTTCCCTGCTTGTGGTATTCAGGAAGGCATCCAATTTATCGACCTGCTGCGCTCTGACCGTTTCCAGTTCTTCCCGAAGCGCCAGGTTTTTTGCTTCCAATTCACCGATCTTCTTCTGAAGGACGGAACGTGCCGCCGTCTTGTATTTTGGCGCGGTGTCGTTGTGCATCCGGCGTTGAATGTTCTTGGCTTCACTGAACGCCTCAGCAATGAGCTTGCGTCCACACCATTCCTTCTGGCTGAGCATCTGCCGGTTAAACGCATGACCAAATTTTTTCTTCGAGTGGGTCATGACGTTTTCCCAGGTAACCGGTATCTGGGAATCCGGGAACAGTGAGACCATTCTGGCAATCTTCCGCGCCAGTTCCTCTGTCAGGACCTCCTTACGCCCCAGCTTGCCAGCAGGCTCACTCATCAGTGGCTCCTTCGCTATCATCAAGTTCGTCGTTATCGTCATCGGGCGCGAGCAGAGATCGTTCATCCTTCAGGCCCTGTGCCGTCGTGGCAAACTGCGGGTACTTCTCGACCATGGCAAGCCGTTCCTGCTCAATCCGTTCATGACCCCCGTGGGCATCCACCGCCAGTTCTGTACCGGGAGCGGCATGACGTGTCGGGTTGTGGTACTTCATCAAGGCACCATTGGTGACTGTCGGATCGTCCAGCCGCTCTACAAAGCCCGTTGCCACAAAGGCTTCGTGGATCGTGTTCTTGAGCACCGTGTCCTTGATCTCGTGCTTGATCTCGTGGAAGCGCGCGATCAGTTCATCCGTCATTTGCGCTGGGATCAGTCCGCGTTCGACCAAGTGACAAAGGTGCTGGGTCAGGTTTTCCTGATCATCCGCAATCTCGCGGCCATGGATGGTCACCATCTGCTCCACGATGTTCAGAATGGCTGCATGCAACTCATTTGCGCGTGTCCTCGTCCGGTCATTGGTCGGAATATGACCTTTGACCAGATAATTGTTGTTGCAGGGCAGGCAAGAGGTATAGGCACGGCAGGGCTTCTCGTGGTGCTGATGCGAGCAAATGCCATACCACGAAGGGTAAACAATGATGATCTGTTCGCCTGTCCTGGCGATGGGCCGGTCTGTGGTGGCAGCCGATATGGCGTCCATGGTCGTCCCGCCAATCCCGGCGTCGTGGACGGTCACAATATCGATCTTGGGTCCATATTCGTCTTCCAGTTTGCGGCAGGACGTCATCCCTTTCGAGAGTTCGGTCAGCTCCACGGGGTCGGGCATGGCGCTCGCCGCCGCCTTGGTTTCCGCTGAGCGGAAGTCATAGTGCCAGAGCTGTGCAACGCTGAGCCGGTTGGCCCACTTGTTGATTAGCACGTCGGAGAGCTTTTCGCCGTAGGTCAGGGCCATGGTCGTCAGCCAGCGGCGCGGGTCATGGGTGTTAATTTCCGCGATCTGCGTGACCCCGTTGACGGGCATCGTGATTTTTAGTTTTTCGAAGAGGGTGGGCAGCAACCCCAACTGCTGTCGCTCTTCCGTGGGTCGCTTCAATCGATGCCTAATGAAAGAGTATTTGACCGCGCCGGGTAGGTAGGGGGATGCATCATGATCGAAGAGGAACAGCATCTTTGCAAGATCGCCCTTGTAGTTGTTTTCATTTGATACGAAGCGACAATTCGCCAACGCAGTGCCGACGTTGGCCAGCAGGAGCGGCTCAATGTCGTCCCAGCGGGAGGCGTAAACTTCTTTGTTTGTGGTTGATCTGCCATTTTTATTGAAGGGATTCGGATTCGGTATTCTGAAGCGCTTGGCGCTGGGCACTCTCATCAAATTCTTTGCTGTCCGGGATGATGAATTGCCAGCCTGATCCGACAAGTTGATGATGTTTGCAAGCGTGCGAACTGTGAGGTTGGTGCCGCGTAGATGCTCCAGTTCAGGAGGCAGGTAGAGTCGATCTGGGTGCTGCTGGTACCACTGGACGAGCATTCGGGAGCGCTCGCCATGCGCTAGGATGATATTCAGGCAATAGTTGAAAATGTCGATCATGAAGTTGAGCACGGGCTTGGCGCTCCACTGTGCCCCTTTACTACCCTTCATGGTGATGAGCAGCATCTGGTGTGCCGCGTGCACTGCGTCGGTGTCCTTGCTCGGCACACGTCGCACGTAGTCGCTGACGCTCACATGGTCGTCAACGCTCAGACATAGTAGTTCATTGATGCGGGAAGGTGCACACAGTGCCAGCCCCATCGTCGCGAGTGCGACCCGATCCCCAGCGGACAGGCGTGCATCGTTGGCGAGCAGGGCATTGAATGCCTCATTGAGCGCTTCGATCTTTCGATCAAGCACTGCGGTTTTGGCCTGTCGTGATTGCTCTTGGTGAGAAACTCGAAGCTTATTCAGTTCAGAGCGGGTTTCCTGCGCCATGCGGTATCGCAGGTGAGGTACGATGCCTTTGGCCGCGAGCGTGTCCAAGATTCGGCCGATTTGGTCAAGCATTGACAATGTAGCATTGGCAGAACACGGATTGCTGCGGCTGCGCTGGAGTGCGGTTGTTTCGATGGCTTTCAGGTCGACATGACCGAGGTCAAACGGGCTGTCTGCAGGGGCAAATCGAAGCAGGCGCATAGAACTAAGGTATTGTTTAATGTGCTTGACCTTCTCCCCGAGAACGATCTCCGCGACAATGCAACGCAACGCATCGGCAAAGCTTGGGTGTTTGTCGGCAAAGTCGACCAGAGCAGTAGTGAAGTTAACATCGGGTGAGTCCGTGAGGGTGACGCCTTTCAGGGGCCAGCGGTCGGCATCAAATACAATGGTGGGATAACGCTGTTCCATGCGCTGTTGGCAATCGGCCAGCCATTTCTTGAGCGCCAGTTCGCGCTTCGAACGGTCGAGGTCAGCTGGTCGGTTCATGGTCAGGCTCCTGTTGGGCGAGGGCATTTTGATACTGGTTAGCCGCCGCCACGACCAGCATGACGTAGTGTTTGGCCGTCTTGAACTGGTTGGCAAGCTCCCGAAATGGCAGGCCACCGCCTTCGTATTTGATGATCTCGGACTCTGCGAAACGCAGGTTGATGCTGTGATCGGCATCGAAGCAGGGCGTGAAGCAGTGGCAGGGGTAACAGGCAAGTGGGGCGTACTGGCAGGCGTTCGTCTTGCCGCATTCACCGGTGAGCTCACGGCGTCCAGTCGCCAGTTCGATGCTATTGATGGCCTTTTCCGGGGCCATCGGATCGTTCTTAGACCGAAATGCTGGGAAGTGCGCGTCAAAGGCTGGTTCCATCGCCTCGCTCAACGTGTCAATCAGACCCTGAAAGGCAATATCGACGTAAGTCTGGCAGGTGGTGTGGGAGGCGTGCTTGAGTATTGCCGCGATGGTCGGCGCCGAGCAGCCGGCCACGGCGAGTTGTGTGCCAACCGTATGTCGCAGACCGTGGAAGTCGAAGCGAATCGGATCAAGTAGTTTCAGGATTGGGTCAAGGTAACCGCCTCTGAAACTTAAATGATTTGGTTCGCCGAAATGCGCTCGGGCGTGTTTTGATACCCAGCGACCATCTGAGCCAACCCTGCGTGCAGGAAACAGGGCCAGCTTGCCGATATCATCGTAGGCCACCAAGTGTCCCCAAGTCTTGATGACCTTGGTGCGTTGAGCTTCGAGCAGTTCCCCTACGATGCTATCGAGCACGTAAGTGATCTTTTTGAGTGAATTGGCGCTGACGCGGGTTTTTTGAGGAATGACCCACAGGAAGTAGGTTTTTTCCTGCGTTTCTGGGTCAACGTCGATTTGCAGATCGGCCAGCGTAAGACGCTTATAGCTGGACGGCCTGCAATACACATGAAAGGCCAAATGCAGGAAGGCGAAATGCCCGATGTCGATGGCGCCGTTCTCGTAGGCATCTTCGCTTCGCCGCAGGATTTCCACTTGTGCGGCGCGCGAGAGCGCCTTGGCGAGGATGGTGTCGATTCGTTTTCCATGATAGCCCTTGACGGGCTTTTTCATCGGGAAGTCCTCGAGGACGAGGTTATGGGCAAACAGCGGTGATTCGCGGTGTTCGGCGAACAGTTGCCGGAATGTTGTGAGGTAACTTATGGGGACATCCGAAAGTATCGTTCGAAGGGTGAGCAGAAAGTCGTGGTCGATATGTGTGATTCGGGTATCGTCCGTCTGTTGTGACTGGACTGTATACAGCAGGCGTCTGATAGCTTTGAAATCGTTACTTATCGTCAAGAGCTTGATGCGTTTTCGGCGAGCGATCAGTGTGTCCTTTAATGTGAGGAGGAAACCATCTTCGTAGCCCGCGCGCAGTTTGCTCAGGTCGAATGACACAGTCTGTGTTCGCTGATCGTTTTTCGGACCTGAGGTCTCACTCATTTGCCATCTGAGTGGGACCGCATCATCCCATTCCGCAACCGTGTTGCCGATAACGTGGTGCACTACGCCCATGGCTTAGCCCT
Source organism: Aeromonas sp. Y311-2 (assembly GCF_027706025.1). Taxonomy (NCBI): domain Bacteria; kingdom Pseudomonadati; phylum Pseudomonadota; class Gammaproteobacteria; order Aeromonadales; family Aeromonadaceae; genus Aeromonas; species Aeromonas sp. Y311-2. Next base: position 15,703 of record NZ_JAPDCL010000025.1, read on the forward strand.
CTCTTTTTGTTTGCGCATCGGCGATCAATTGACCGTAAAACGCTTTCAGTTCCATGTTGGCTTGCTCACTCAAGGCGCGAGCGGCATAGCGTTGAGGCTGAGTGCTATGCAGCGTCCAGCCAAACCGACTCTTCATCTTGTCCAGCACGTCACCATCGATACCTTTCAGTTCAATAAATAGACTGGCAGCTGAGTGGCGCAAGACGTAAGCGTAAAAGTCGTACTGCTTCTCGTCCTTGAAATAGGGGTCGTTACCGACATCCAGCATTCCTAGCTGGGCGAGCCGCTTTCCGACCCGATTGAACATGGCTGTCAGCGTGGCGCGGTGCTTGATGGGTTCCCCCTTTTCATTCAGAAAGAGAAAAGTGAGGCTCCGGTTCTTCAAATGCTTGGCAAGGACTGGGTCGCGTTCTTTAACGAGGTAGTCTTTGATGACGGTGACGGTAAATGGCCATAGCGTGATCATCGTCTCGGAAGCGTAAGACACCCTCTTGCTGCCAGCCCCTTTCAGAGCCGGTGTGCCTGTTGTCGGCCGGCCAGGTCGTCGCTTTGTGTTGTCCTTGAGGACAAGGTGGCCACTGTCAGGGCGGAAGTCTTCACGCGTGAGGTTGCCAAGGGCGCCGGGGCGCAAGCCCTCGCACGCAAGCAGAAACATGGCCCTGTCCCGGTAGAGGGTGGCCGAGGGTTTGCCCCCCTCCGTCAGAAACAGTGCCTCCGGCTCCAATACGACGGCACGGATAATTTGCAGGAAGCGATGAGACGGAAGACTCTGGATTGTTAGGTAATGGTTCTGCTTGGTACCAGCCACCTCACGCTTTAATTTTTCCTGCGTCTGGTCATAGGCGGTGATCAACTCACCACGTAAGGTGTCGGACTGGATGTGCGGGTCCAAAAACACTTCCCGATAAAATTTCAGGTAGCTGGCGATGTGATTGAGGCGTTTTGCGGCCGTGTTTGCCTCAAGTGCGCCGCGTATGTCTTCAGGTGGTGTGGCTGTTTTGGCGCTGGTGATCAACACGACCTTGGCATCGGATAGCCGCTCTATTTCACTAAGCGGTCGGTAGCAAAGCCCGGCGAGACGCTTGATCTCGTCGTAGGTCAGGCAGCGCTTCTCCAGCATTCTGACTGTCAACTCAATCCCGTGGGCCACAAAAAACCGTTGCAGAATGCGCAGCGATTGGCTCACCAGTTCCCGAGTGTTTGAGTTGTCGTACTCATCGGTGAGAAACTTGCTGAACGGGTAATGAATTGTTCCATCATCGTGCAGCAGAAGGTAGTTCCTCTTGGCACTAAATTGGCGCATATAAATAACGTTTTATATCCAACATGAAATCAAATTTTAGTACAAACAAAAAAAGACAAGCGATTTTACGCTTGTCTTTTTGGAATGTTCTGCGACTAGGATTTCAGCATTTTGTTACACTAGCCATATAATTTATCCATCCAGAAACATTCGAGCCATGGTGTCCTCGCTGTTATTCTGTTGACCCTTGATCAATCAACAGGATGGATTGTGCAATGACGCAACTACAGATTACCGCATTCGGTGACCCCTCGGTACTCAAGCTCAACCCTTCCCTCGATAAGGTGCCAGCCGATGGCGAAGTGCGGGTGCGCATCTGCTTTGCGGGGGTCAATCCCATCGATGCCAAAACTCGCGCCGGTCTTGGCTGGGCGGCGGCCCAGAACAAGGACAAGCTGCCCTGGACACCGGGTTATGACGTCTCCGGCGTGGTGGAGAAGCTGGGCCCCGGCGTGACCTCGCTGGTCGAGGGGGAGCGGGTGTGCGGTATGGTTGGGTTTCCCCTCACCGCCGGTGGCTACGGGGAGTCTGTGGTGGCAAGCGAGAGCGAGCTGGTCAAGCTCGACGGGGTGAGCCTGCAGCAGGGGGCGGCGCTGCCGCTGGCCGGTCTCACCGCCTGGCAGGGGCTGTTTGAGCACGGTGGCCTCCAGAGCGGTCAGCGGGTGTTGATCCTCGCCGGTGCCGGTGGCGTCGGCCATCTGGCGGTGCAGTTTGCCAGCGCCTATGGCGCCGAGGTGGTGGCTACCGCCAGCCCCGACAACCATGGCTTCCTGCACGCTCTGGGGGGGCGCTGGATGGTGGATTACCATGATGCGAACTGGCCGGCACGGGTGGTGGCAGAGGCCGGTCAGGTCGATCTGGTGCTGGATCTGGTGGGCGGCGAGAGCGGCAAGGCGGCGCTCGCCTGCGTCAAGCCGGGTGGCCGTCTGGTGACGGTACCCACCATCACTGCCCAGTTGATCAAGGATGCTGGGGCTGCGGTGGGTATCGAGGTGGTCGGCATGCTGGTTCACCCCGACCAGAAGCAGCTGGGTCAGATGTTGATGCTGCTGCGTCAGGGGGAGGTGAAGGTCACCCTAGCCGGTGAATTCCCCCTGGCCGAGGGGGCACTGGCCCATCAGGCCATCGAAGGGGGCCATGTGCGCGGCAAGCTGCTGCTGCGCATGCCTGCGGCCGATGGCCTGCCCGGATGAATGGCATTACCGAGATGGGGCTGGGGTGGCTCTTTTTAAGCGCATTCACCTCCGCCACCCTGCTGCCCGGCAGCTCGGAAGTGCTGCTGGGGGCCATGGCGGCCAAGGCGGAGTGGAGCATGGCGAGCCTGCTGCTGTGGGCGACGCTGGGCAATACCCTCGGATCCATGACAACCTGGTGGCTCGGCTGGCTCGCCACCTTCAAGAAAAAACCGGAAGATTTTCAAGGCCGTGGGGAACAAAAAGCCTTAGGCTGGCTCAAACAACATGGTCACTGGTGTCTGCTGCTTGCCTGGACGCCGGTGGTCGGTGATGGTCTCTGTCTGTTGGCCGGTTGGCTGCGCCTCTCCTTCTGGCGCTCTCTCATTCTGATCGGGCTCGGCAAATTGTTCCGTTATGCCCTGGTTTTTCTGCTGGCCAGTCATATTTTCTAGCCTGTTTTTGTCACTCACGAGGTTACCGTGAACAAAGTCATACCTTTAACGATTCTGCTGGGCTTCACCCTGCCGGTGCTGGCGGCACCGACCCTGATCGCCGAACAGGGCAAGGAGGAGGGCAAGCTCGCCATCCCCTACCAGATGTACAAGCTGGACAACGGCCTGACCGTGATCCTGGCCCCTGACCGCTCAGATCCGCTGGTGCACCTCGATGTGACCTATCACGTCGGTTCATCCCGCGAGCAGGTGGGCAAGTCCGGTTTCGCCCACTTCTTCGAGCACATGATGTTCCAGGGCTCGAAACACGTCGGTGATCAGGAGCATATGCGGATCATCAACGAGGCCGGTGGCGACATGAACGGCACCACCAACAAGGATCGCACCAACTACTACGAGACTGTGCCTGCCAACCAGCTGGAAAAAGTGCTCTGGCTGGAGGCGGATCGGATGGGTTTCCTGCTCGATGCGGTGAGCCAGAAGAAGTTCGAGATCCAGCGCGCCACCGTCAAGAACGAGCGGGCCCAGCGGGTCGACAACCAGCCGTACGGGCTGGTGAGCGAGAAGGTGGGGGAGGCGCTCTATCCACGTACTCACCCCTACTCCTGGCAGCCTATCGGTTACGTGGAAGATCTCGACCGGGTCGATGTGAACGACCTCAAGCAGTTCTTCCTGCGCTGGTATGGCCCCAACAACGCCACCCTGACTCTGGGCGGCGACTTTGACAGCAAGCAGGCCCTCGCGTGGATCGAGAAGTACTTCGGCTCCATCCCGCGCGGCCCGGACGTGGCCGAGCCGACGCCAAAGCCGGTGACCCTGCCCGAGACCCGCTACGTGACGCTGCAGGACAAGGTACACCTGCCGCTGCTCTATATCAGCTATCCCACCGTCTCTCTTGGCGATCCGCAGGAGCCGGCGCTCGACATGTTTGCCGACGTGCTGGGCGGCTCCGCCAGCTCCATGCTCTACCAGTCGCTGGTGAAAACCGGCAAGGCGATCGATGTGGGGGCGTCCCACTACTGCGAAGAGCTGGCCTGTACCCTGACCGTCTACGCCTATCCCAATCCGTCGCAGGATGGCAGCCTCAAGACCCTCAAGGGGGAGGTGGACAAGGTGATCGGCGAGTTCGCCCAGCGCGGCCTCAAGCCGGAAGATCTGGAGAAGGCGATCGCCAAGTATCGCGCCTCCGCCATCTGGGGTCTGGATAGCGTCTCCGGCAAGGTGAGCCAGCTCGCCATGGGTCAGGTGTTTGCCCAGGATCCCAACTATGTGTTCAAGACGCTGGATGCCATCGGCAAGGTGACACCTGAGCAGGTGAAGGCCGCCTACGACAAGTTCATCGCGGGCAAGCCTGCGGTGGTGCTGAGCGTGGTGCCCAAGGGCAAGACCGAGTGGCAGGTTGCCACCCCGAACTTTACCCCCGCCAAGCGCGAGCTGCCGGATTACAGCAAGCATGACGAGGCGCTGGCCGAACGACCGGTAAAAGACAATTTCGATCGCAGCGTGCAACCCAAGGCGAGCGAGGCGGTGAGCGTCAAGGTGCCCGCCATCTGGCACGGCAAGCTCGACAAGAACATCGAGATCATCGGCACCAAGAGTGACGAGATCCCGGCCGTCTCCATCATGATTGCCCTGCCGGGCGGCATTCGTGCCGAAGATAAGGGGCAACTGGGGCTAGCCAATCTGACCGCCGCCATGATGGGGCAGGGCACGGTGCGCCTGACTGAGGCTCAGCTGAGCGACGAGCTGCAAAAGCTGGGCTCAAGCATTGATGTTTCCAGCGCCCAGTACAACAACCTCATCACCGTCAGCTCGCTGGCGGACAAGCTGCCCCAGACCCTGGCGCTGGTGCGCGAGGTGCTGGAGCGCCCGGGTATGCGGGAGGCTGACTTCGAGCGGGTCAAGGCGCAGCTGCTGCAAGGGATGCAACAGGCCCAGCAGCAGCCCGAGTGGCTGGCCGGGCAGGCGTTCCGCGAGCTGGTCTACGGCAAGCAGAACCGCCTCGGTCAACCTACCGATGGGGTGGCGGCCGATGTGGCCAAGCTGACCCTGGCGGACGTGAAGCACTTCTATCAGGCCTACTACAACCCCACCAACGCCAAAGTGGTTGTGGTCGGTGATGTGGACCAGAAGCAGATCGAGGAGCAACTCGGCTTCCTGACCGAGTGGAAGGGGGCCACGCCGACTCTGGGAGATCTCAAGCTCAAGGGTGAGCAGGCCAAGCCGGGCATCTATCTGGTCGACAAGCCGGGGGCGCCCCAGTCGGTGATCCGCATCGGTCGTCGCGCCATGCCGTTCGATACCACGGGTGACTACTTCACCGCCGGGCTGATGAACTTCAACCTGGGTGGCAACTTCAACAGCCGCATCAACCTCAACCTGCGGGAAGACAAGGGCTACACCTACGGCGCCAGCTCCGGTTTCTCCGCCAACCGCGAGGTGGGCACCTTCGCTACCGGCGCCAATGTGCGGGCCGATGCGACTGTGGATGCCATCCGCCAGTTCCTCAAGGAGATGGACAACTACCGCAAGAGCGGCCCGACACCGGTGGAGCTGGCCTATATGCGCAGCGCTGTCTCCCAGCAGGATGCCCTCTCTTACGAGACCTTGGGCCAGAAGGCGGGCTTCCTGCTGCAGATGGTGATGTATGACCTGAAACCGGACTATGTGCAGGCCCAGAACAACCTGATCAAAACGGTGTCGCCCGAGGCGCTGAAGGCCAGTGCCGCCCGTTGGCTCAATCCGGCCGACATGGTGATCGTGGTGGTGGGAGACAAGCAAAAGCTTGAAAAACCCCTGAAGGAGCTTCATCTTCCCATCTATCCGCTGCAGTTGCCGTAACTGACGCTTTATAAAAATCAAGAGCCGCCCCGGATGGGGCGGCCTCACATGAGCCGTGAATATGACTACAACAAGCTTGTCGCTCACCGAGTTGCTGAATGCGTTGGGATCACCGGAGCGCCTCACCGCGCTCAAGGGGATCCGGCGCGGGATCGAACGTGAATGCCTGCGCATCACGCCGGATGGCCGACTCGCCCAGAGTGACCATCCCCGGGCACTGGGCTCGGCCCTGACCCATCCCAATATCACCACCGACTACTCGGAGAGCCTGCTGGAGTTCATCACCCCGGCCACCGACTCCATCGACAGCCTGATGGAGCAGCTCGGCGACATCCATCACCATGTGATTCAGCATCTGGGTGACGAGCGGATTTGGCCGCTCTCCATGCCCTGCTTCGTCGGCGGGGAAGAGAGCATCCGGCTGGCCCAGTACGGCAGCTCCAACATCGGCAAGATGAAGACTCTCTACCGTCAGGGCTTGAAGAACCGCTACGGCAGCCTGATGCAGGTGATCGCCGGGGTGCACTTCAACTTCTCCATGCCAGACAGCTTCTGGAGCGAGTGGCAGGATCTGGTGTGCGAAGGATGCTGCAGCCAGCGCTTTATCTCCGACAAGTACATGGGGCTTATTCGCAACGTCTACCGCTTCGGCTGGCTGGTGCCCTATCTGTTCGGCGCCTCCCCGGCCATCTGCGAATCCTTCCTCAAAGGGCGCAAGAGCAGCCTGCCGTTCGAGAAGACCGGCAAGGGCACCCTCTATCTGCCTTACGCCACCGCGCTGCGTCTCTCCGATCTCGGTTACACCAACAGCGCCCAGGCTGGGCTCAAGATCAGCCACGACAATCTGCCGGCCTATGTCAGCAGCCTGCGCCGCGCCATCAATACCCACAATCCCGACTTTGCCAAGATCGGGGTCAAGGTGGATGGGGAGTATCGTCAGCTCAACGACAATGTGTTGCAGCTGGAGAACGAGCTATACGCCCCGATCCGCCCCAAGCGCACCCCGCGCAGCGGCGAGAAGCCCTCGGATGCGCTGGATCAGCGCGGCATCGAATACATCGAGCTGCGCACCGTGGACGTCAACCCCTTCACCCCGCTCGGCATCGATGCGGATCAGATCCGCTTCTTCGACCTGTTCCTGGTCTGGTGCCTGCTGCGTCCCTCTCCGGTGCTGAGTGACGAGGAGATTGCCCGCAACCGCCGCAACCAGAACAAGGTAGTGCTGGAAGGGCGTCGTCCCGGCCTGACGCTGGAAGATGAGCAGGGCAATGCCATTGGCCTCAAAGAGTACGGCCTCAAACTGTTTGACGAGCTGGCTCAGGTGGCCGACCTGCTGGATCGCTGCTGTGGCCGCAACCGCTATCGCGAGACGCTGGCGATGCATCGCGAGAAGCTGCTCAACCCCGAGCTCACCTACTCCGCTCGCATGCTCAAGGAGTTGCTGGAGAGTGGCAAGGACAACGGCTGCTACGGCGACAAGCTGGCGACCCGCTATCGCGAGGAGCTGCTGACAGGGGAGCTGCAGTACTGGGATGAGGCCTACTTTGCCGGTGAGGCGAAGGATTCCTTGGCCAAGCAGCGGGAGCGCGAGCGCAGTGATAGCCTGTCGTTCGATGACTTCCTGGCCGACTACTTCGGGACCAGTAAGACCCCGGCCTGAAGGCGGGTTCGTACCAACCAAAGTGCCAACAAAAAGCCGCTCGAGTGAGCGGCTTTTTGATTTCTCTGAACCTGAGCGATATCAGACGTGGTTATACATGGCCTCGATTTCGCTCTGGTACTTGGCCTCGATGATCTTGCGGCGCAGCTTCATGGTGGGGGTCAGCTCACCCAGCTCCATGGAGAAGGCGCTCGGCAGCAGGGTGAACTTCTTCACCTGCTCGAACTTGGCCAGCTCTTTTTGCAAGTCGGCGATGCGGGCTTCGAAGAACTCCATCACCCGGGAGTGGCGCAGCAGCTCGGTCTTGCACTGGTACTGCAGGTTGATGGAGCGGGCGTACTCCTCAAGCGACTCGAAGCAGGGCACGATCAGCGCCGAGACGAAGTGGCGGGCATCGGCGACGATGGCGATCTGCTCGATAAAGCGATCCTTGCCGATGGTCCCTTCCACCAGCTGCGGTGCTACGTATTTGCCGTTGGAGGTCTTCATCAGCTCCTTGAGACGCTCGGTGAAGTAGATATTGCCCTGGCTGTCGAGCTCACCGGCATCGCCAGTACGCAGGAAACCATCCTCGGTCATCACTTCGGCGGTGGCGTCCGGCTTGTTGTAGTAGCCGCGCATCACGGTGGGGGAGCGCACCAGCAGTTCGTTGTTCTCACCCAGCTTCACCTCGATGCCGTTCAGTGCCGTGCCAATGGAGCCGAGCTTGAACTGGCTGTCTTCGTAGCAGCAGACGGTGGCGGTGGTTTCGGTCATGCCGTAGCCGTACTTGAGGTTGAGCCCCATCGCCTGGAAGAAGAGGTTCACATCGTCGGCCAGGCGGGCGCCCGCCACCGGCAGAAAGCGGGTGCGGCCGCCAAAGCGGGCGCGCAGCTTGCGAAACACCAGTCGCTCGGCGAGCCAGAGCTGGCCGTAGAGCAGCGGGGAGGCGGACTTGCCAGCCTGACGGGTGGCAACCATCTGCTTGCCGACCCGGGTTGCCCAGCCAAACAGGGCGCGGCGCAGAGCCGGAGCCTGAGCGACTTTGGCCTGGATCATGGCGTAGGCCTTCTCGTAGAGGCGCGGCACGGCGCACATCACGGTCGGCTGCACCTCGCCAATCACATCCATCACTTTCTGCGGGTCGCGGATATAGACGTTCTCGGCGCCGCAGTAGAGCACGTAATAGCTCCAGGCCCGCTCGAACACGTGGCTGAGCGGCAGCATGCAGAGCGACACATCCTGCTGATTGAGGTCGAGGCGGCTGTTGTGCATCTCGAAACAGGCGGCGATGTTGCTGAAGTCGAGCATGACCCCCTTGGGCTCCCCTGTGGTGCCGGAGGTGTAGATCAGGGTCAGCAGATCATCCATCCGGTACTGGGTTTCCCGTACTCGCAGTTCCTGTTCACTGGGCTGATGGTTGCCGGAGACCAGAAATGTCTGGAAGTGGCTCGCCTGCTCGCAGCCGCGCAGGTTGACGTTGCCATCGAGGGCGATGAGTTGGCGGATCTCGCCGCTTTCAATCAGTTGCAGCGCCTGATCGAACTGGGGTTGCTCGCCAACGAACAGTACCTTGATGCCGGCATCTTTGACGATGTAGCGCAGCTGATCGAGCGTGCTGGTGGGGTAGATAGGGACGCTGACACCGCGGGCGGCAAGGATGCCGAGATCTGCCTGGGTCCACTCCGGCATGTTGCGGGCATAGATGCCGACCATTTCGGTTGGCTGGTGGCCGGCACGGATCAGCGCCTGTGCGCAGTAGTCCATGGCCTGGCCCAGAGTACGCCAGCCGATGGCGCGCCACTGGCCATCTTGCTGAACCCGCAGGGCAGCCTTGTTGCCAAGCTGGGCAATACGTTCACGCATCAGTCGAACCAGATGAAGCTTCGGCATCAGTTAAACATCCTTTAATTACAGTTGTACGCCCGCGAGGGCACTAAAAATCGGGCTAGAGTTTAAACTCCAACATTACGGCTTACAAGTGTTCGCCGTTTGTCTTGGATCACAAAGAGCGCAAATAGCTCTCCCTTTGCGCAGACTGGCCGATACTGCTAGGAGGCAGAGAGAGGGTTAACGATATGAATCTGTGGGTGAAAGGGGCGTTGGCCGCGGTCGGGCTGATGGTGGTGGGGGGCGCTGCGTTTTGGTTCTTTACCGGAACGTCATCACAGGGGCCCGCCAATCCCTGGTATCAGGGGGCCGAGGGGTATCAGCAGGCGCAGCAACAGGCGCTGGCGTTGGGCTATCCGCTGCTCTATGTGCTGGAGACCCCCAAGTGCCGCCGCTGCGGCGATCTGGAGAAGAAATTCTGGCAGAGCAAGGAGATGGCTGGCCCGCTTGCCCGGCTGGTGAAGGTGCGGCTCAACCCGGGCAAGGGGGATGGCAGCGAGCAGATCCTGCGCCGCTTTCCCAAGGTTGCCACGCCGCCCGGCATCTATATCCAGCAGCCGGGCCAGCCTCTCAGGCCCATCAAAATAGTGGTGGATATCGACCAGATCTGGATGCCTGGAAAAACCTGGCAGCGTGGCTTCTATATGCCGCTCTCCGGTGCCGGATTCGAGGCGGTGGTGCATACCACCCTGGCCTTGCAGGATCCGGCGCTGGACAATGCCCCCCTCGATTGAGGGGGACAAAAGGTATGGGCGCGACGAACAGGCTGGATCAGCCGAAATCGAACAGTCGCGACATCAGCACCGCATCTTCCCTGTCGTTACCGGTGCCGTAGTAGTCGGCGCGGCGGCAATACTCGGCAAAACCGGCGCTCTCGTAGAGGTTGATGGCGGTCTGGTTACCGGCCCGCACCTCGAGAAACCAGGCCTCTGCCCCGGCTTGCTTGCTGCGCGCCAGATAGGCTTGCAACAGCGCCCGCCCCAACCCCTTGCCCTGAAACGCCGGATGCACGCAGATGTTCATCAGCGAGCTGTCACCGGCCACCAGATCCGAGATATAGAAGCCCGCCGGGCGACCATCGACCAGCATCAAACCGTTGAGATAGCGAGGACCGAAGCAGGAGAGCAGGTTGGCCTGGCTCCACGGCTCCTTGTGAGCGGCTTGCTCGATGGGGTAGACAAGGTCGAAATCGCTCTCGAGCAGGGGACGAAACTCAGGCATGGGGGCTCCGGATGGCAAGATGTTGGGCACTGGGGTTAGCAGAGGTTGCAGAGGCGGCATTTGTAAAATCAGGTAAAAAGAGCGGCATCACAGTGGGACTTGGCAGCATGATGCAGGATCACGCCGCGCTGGTCGCAAGGTGCTGGCGCAGTTGTTGCCACAGGGCGCGCTTTTGCGCGGCGCTGGGGGCGAGCGGGCAGATCAGCGCATTTGGCCGCTCGGGGTTGGCCTCCGTCAGCCAGAGCAGGGGGGAGGTATCCGCCGTTTGCAGATCGGCAGGCGGCAGCTCGCTGAGCAGTGAGACCTCGTCGGGGGTCATGCCGAGCAACTGGCAGATATCCGCCAGCAGCGTGGTGGCAGGCAGCTGAGGCGCCAGCAGCCAGAGTTTGCCGCTGGGCAGCGGAGCGCTGGTGGCCGGTGCCGTCTGGCCCGGCTGTGTGGCGTTTTGCTCAAGCTCGGGAGCGGGTGCTGCGCCCAGCAATGCCGGACGACGCAGTTGCCAGCTTTGAATGCCCATGCGGGCCAACATGCTCTGACGAACGGGATCTTGCATCTGGGGCGACTCACTCTTGATCTGCATTGGGGAAAATTGTGTTGCGCAGGGTACACTCGAACCGCTTTTGCTGCACCCTTTGCAACGCATCATCTGGCGCATGCGGGCATGGTGCCATCACGACACTGGCTATGCATGAGCGCAGCACGCTGCCGATACGGTATCGCACTGCCGTTGCGTTTTTTCCTGCCAGAGGCGGGTATTGTGCGGCAAGAGATACCAGAATAAACATCATAACAAGACAAAACCCAAGGTCGAGCAAATGGATATCGCGCCTTGGGGCTAACATCATCCCAGCTTCGGAACACTCTCTATGTCGTCTTTAGCTCAAGCCCAGAATCCTGCGCGTCTTATTCCCATCCAGGAGCGCTTGCCCCGGCTGCTGGCCGCCCTCGGTGAGGGACTCTACGAACGGCAGGATGCCTTGCGCCTCGGTCTGCTGGCGGCCCTCAGCGGTGAGAGTGTCTTCTTGCTGGGGCCACCCGGTATTGCCAAGAGCCTGATCGCCCGCCGCCTCAAGCTGGCCTTTCACGACGCCCGCCACTTTGAATACCTGATGACCCGTTTCAGTACGCCGGAGGAGGTGTTTGGCCCCCTCTCCATTCAGGCGCTGAAAGAGGATGGCAAATATCTGCGTCTCACCACAGGTTATCTGCCTGAGGCCGAGGTGGTGTTCCTCGACGAGATCTGGAAGGCAGGTCCCGCCATCCTCAACACCCTGCTCACCGCCATCAACGAGCGGCAGTTTCGCAACGGCGACAGCCAGCACCCCATCCCGATGCGCTTGCTGGTGACTGCCTCCAACGAGCTGCCGGCGCCGGACAGCGGGCTGGAAGCGCTCTACGACCGGATGTTGGTGCGGATCTGGATGGACCGGGTGCAGGAGAAAGCCAACTTTCAATCCATGCTGGCCAGCGATGGTCACGCCCACCAGAATCTGCCGGAATCCCTGCAGATCCGGGGGGATGAGTACGAGCAGTGGCAGAGCCAGATTGAACAGGTGCGCCTGCCGGATGCCTGTTTCGAGCTCATCTATCAGCTGCGCCAGCAGCTCGACAGCCAGCTGGCCCATCGCTGCTATGTGTCGGATCGCCGCTGGAAGAAGGCAGTACGGCTTATCAAGGCGAGCGCCTTCTTCAATGGCCGCGATGAGGTCGCACCGGTAGATCTGCTGCTGTTCAAGGATTGTCTCTGGCATGACGAGGAGTCCCGCACCGCCCTGCTGGAGATGATGACCGAATTCTCCCGTCTCTACGGCTATCAGCAACTGGCGATGACCCGTCAGCTGCTGGCGTTGCGGGATCAGTTCAAACAGCTCAAACAGAGCGTGGCCCAACGCCTTTGCACAAAGGCCCGCCAACGCAAGCAGTGGTTTGGCCGGCGGGCCCGGGGTATCGAGATCCCGCTCGCCAATGCCAGACCCTTTGGCAAGCAGGTGCACTTCCATCTGCTCACCCCGGCGCCGCTGGATGGCGGCGATCCTGAACGGCTCACCCGCACCCTGGTGTTCGATCGCACCTTGCTCTCCCATTGGCATCCCACCGGTGAGGCGCTGGTGGGTTATGAGTTCGGCAACCCGAAAGAGGGGCATTACGAGCTGGTGCTGGACGATGAGCTGCGGCTGCAGGTGCTCGATATCCAGCGCCAGCAGATCCCGTTGGTGCTAATGGAGCGCAACGCCATCCCCGAGGTGGTGCTGGCGCCCTGGTTGCAGTCACTCGACGAGCAGCTGGTTCAGGTCGGCAAGGTGATGCAGATACTCAAGCAGCAGCGCAGCCTGTTCGAGCGTCACCAGCAACACCTCTTTATCGCCCAGCGCTGGCTGCAGCAGGTGGAAGACAGCTTCTTCGTGCTGAACCGGGATCTCGAACTGCTGCGTAGCGAGCTGACCCAGTGGCGCGAGCGGTTGCCAAGGCTGGACGAGTAAGGAGCGCTCATGCTTGAGATCGGCATGCTGGATCTGGGCCTTCTCATGGGAGAGGGTGAGCTGGCGGGAGAGGTGGTGGCGCTGCTGGCGGCCTCACCCAAGATTTCCGAATTTATCAAACGCTCCCCGCTACAGGGCAAGCTGCTGAAAAAGCGCCTGCAGAGTTGGGGCGAGCAGCTTGGTGAGGAGATCCGTCACAAGCCGGTGCCGGTGGCGTTGGAGCAGGAGTACTTGCTCTATCAGGCGCACCGGCAACTGCCGATGACCGAGCTGATTGGTCGCCTGCCCGGCCTACTGGAGTCGCTGGAGCAGTACAGCCCCTTCGCCGGTGAGGCCCGATCCTTGGTGCGTCAGCTGACGGCCCACCCCACCGAGGGGCTGCGCCAGCTCTTTATCGACAAGTGGCGCGCCAGTCTGGTGGGAAGCTTGCTGCAACTGCAGCAGCAGATCGCCGAAGCGGAGCGGGAGAAGCAGCGCCAGGAGATTGAAGATCAGCTGCTGGCGAGCCGCACTCTGGCCGATGCCCTCGATCCCAACAAAATCTCGGCTGGTGGCCTGTGGGATCTGGCACAGGGGCACTGGCACAAGCGCAGTCTGGTGCTGGTCAAGCAGTATGCCCGCATGTTGCAGCGCGAACCCTTGCTGGCGGAGATTGCCGGCCTGCTCGGGCGCAGCGAGCGGGATCGGCGGGCGCAGGAGCAACCTGTGCCGCCGGTGCAGGTGCTGGAGCTGGAGCCAGCACCCAGCGACGATGTGCCGGACGATCTGGTGGGCATCCATCAGGCGAACGATCTGATGCGGCTGCTGCCAAGTGAAGCTGTGATGCTGGGGCTGCCGGAGCTGGAGCTGGAGTTCTATCGCCGCTATCTGGAGCGGCGCCTGCTCAGCTATCAGTCACGTGGCACCTTGCCGCGCCAGCGCATCATGCTGCGCACCCCGGAGCAGGGTGGCCAGCAGTTGCAGCAGCGAGGCCCCTTTATCGTCTGCGTCGATACCTCCGGTTCCATGGGGGGCTATCCCGAGGAGTGTGCCAAGGCACTCTTTCTGGCGTTGCTCAAGGTGGCGATGGATGAGAAGCGCGGCTGCTACCTGATGCTCTTCTCTACCGAGGTGGCGACCCTCGAGATCACCGCAGATACCGGTCTGGACAAGGCGGAGCGCTTCCTCTCCATGAGTTTTCACGGCGGTACCGATCTGGTGCCCTGCCTGGAAAAAGCGCTGGTCAAGCTCGATGATCCCGCCTTTGCCAAGGCGGATGTGCTGGTCATCTCCGACTTTATCGCCCAGAGCCTGCCTCATCCCCTGCTCGATCAGATGAACCGCTATCGCCAGCGCCAGACCCGTTTTCACGCCGTCGCCATGTCCCGCCACGCCAAGCAGGCGCTGCTGCGGGTATTTGACAACAGCTGGCTGCTCGATTGCGGCCTGCGCGGCCGGCTGCTGCGGCGCTGGCAGCATCACTAGTGACCGGGAGGGGGCAACCCCTCTTGGTTGTTATCCCGCCTCCTCTTTTTCGCTGTGCATCCCCGCTTTTATTCCAACGCGATGATATCGCAGTAAAATGTGACTAGCCTGCCATTCGGGCTCTCTGTCCGGGTGATAGCCTTTACAACCATTGTTACAGGGGAAAGATGGTGATTTTCCGGCATCGGCTTGCCCGATGATCTTTCCCATTGATCCGGAGTATGTATGAGCCGACTTGCCTTGCTGCTGTTGCTGGCGGCGTTCGGGCTGGCAGCCAAACCCTTGTCCCCCGAGCAGTTGGAAAATGAACTGGGAGGGATGGAGCGGGTCTACCAGCCGATCGAGTTGTTGCGGGAGCGCCTTGCCCGTTTGCAGCGGGACGGCAACGCCTATCCGCCGTCGCAGCAGATGCGGATCAGTCGTCTGGCTTGCTGGGCCCAATCGGCCGATGACATGCAGGAGTCCCGTACCGCCATCGCCAATGCGGAGCGGATGCTGGCCATTGCGCGCGAGCAGGGTGATGACGCCGCCGTGGCGGAACTGACGATTTGCCGCGGCTGGTTCAATCAGCTGCTCGGCGAGGTAGCGAAGGCTCGTCACGATTACGATGAGGGGCTGCGGCTGGCAAGAGAGGCCGCCTTGCCAAAGCTGGAGGCGCTGGCGCTGGCCCGCCGGGGGGCCATGCTGTCTTTTCAGGGGGTCTCAGGCCAGGGGCTGATGGATCTCACCAAGGCGCACAATATCTATGAGCAGCTGGGGTTGCCCACCTGGTATCACCAGGCGCAGCTCGAGATTGCAGCCACATTTCGTCGTATGGGCCTCTATGCCGAAGCGCTCGCCACCCTCAACCGGTTGAGCGAGCATTTTGCCAGGAGCCACGATGGATTTGGCTCGGCAAGGCTCAGTGATCAACTGGCGATGGTCTATCTGCAGACCGGGCGTTATCAGGATGCGCTGGGCGAGCTTGAACGCAGTGCGGCCTTTTATAAATCAGCCTCAATATCTGATTGAGCATGCCGAACGCATGGTGATGCAGGCCGAGGCTCTGCTCGGGCTGGATCGCCCCGCTGATGCCGGACGCTTGCTGGCACAAGCTGCGAAGGTGCTCTCTCCCGATGTTGACCCCATCCTCCATGCGCATCTCGAGCTGGTGCGGGCGAGGTTGAGAGTCGAACAGCAGGAACCGGCGCCAGCCTTGCGTGCGCTTGAGAAGATTGAGCCGATTTTGAAGGTGGAAGGGCACGTGCGCTTTTTGCTCGAACTCTACTGGGTACGCAGTCGGGCGCTCGAGTTGCAAGGCGACTATCCGGCGGCGCTGGCTGCATTGCGGGAGCATCTGGTGCAGGAGCAGCGGCTCGATCAGCTGTTACGGGAACAGAGCACGGCCTGGGTTCGCGGCGAGTTCGAACTGGCCCGTCAGGAGGGTGAGAACGAGCGACTGCGAGTCGAACAGCAGTTGCAGCAGCAGGAGCTGGAGCAGGTCAAGGAGCGTCGTTTCTGGCTGCTGGTGGTGATGGTGCTCTGCGGGGGACTGGCGCTGCTGACGATGGGGTGGCTGCTTGATCGCAACCGTCGGATGCGTCGTCTGGCCTTTACCGATGAGCTGACCGGCATCAACAACCGCCGTCGGGTGCTGCGGCAGGGCAGCGATATGTTGGCGCTGGCTCGCAGGCAGGGCACGCCATTTTGTCTGCTGGTGTTCGATATCGATCACTTCAAGCGGATCAACGATACCCTGGGACATCATCAAGGAGACAGGGTGCTGCAATGGGTCTCTCGGGCGGCAGATCGTCAGCTGCGGCACCAGGATCAGTTGGGGCGTACCGGCGGAGAGGAGTTCTTGATCCTGCTGCCGGATACCAGCCTTGAAGAAGCGTGCCGGGTGGCTGAGCGGATCCGTCACTCGGTCGCCAACCGGGCGCTGCCCGGCATGTCGTACCCGGTAACCATCAGTATCGGATGTGCCTCTCTGCGAGACGATGATCAGGATCTGGCGGCCCTGATCCAGCGTGCTGACAATGCGCTGTATCGTGCGAAAGAGGCGGGGCGCAACCGGGTGGAAACAGACGAGTGACGGGCTGGGTATTGTCACTCACCAGGGTGTCATCGATATTGGGGAGCACTCTGATACGGCGATGGGACTCGTCCCCTGCGCTCGTTCTTGCCTGCGATGACAGATTGGCAAGCGCGAGCGCAGAAGACCGTCAAAAGGGCGTTATGCCCAGGCGCTGCCGCCATTGAGGTGAAGCACCTCACCATTCATGTTGTTATTGCTCATCAGGAACAGCGCGGCCTGCGCATAATCCTCTCCCTCTCCCAAGCGTTTCAACGGCAGGCTTTGCGCCACGGCAGCCACTTTTTGTGGGTCATTGCCCAGCGCTTTAAGCAGCATGGGAGTGCGCATGGGGCCCGGGTTGATGACGTTGATCCGACGGGGGGTCAGCTCGGTAACCAGACTGTGAGCCAGCGTTTCAACCGCGCCAGCTGCAACGGCAGGGAGTGCCTTACCTAGTTGTGGGCGACGCGTCACCATCCCGGACGTGAGCACGATGGAGCCGCGTTCGGACAGTTTGGGTGCTGCGGCGCGGATCGCATGAACACTTCCCCAGAAGCGGCTGTCCATGTTGATTTTCAAATCCTCGATGGCAGCGGTGAGAAAGCTGCCTGGTCGCATGACTGCGGCGGTAATGACGAGATGATCCAGCGAATCCAGCTGGTTGAAAAAGTGATTGACGGAGTCGACGTCGAGAATATCCAGTTGATGGCCACTGGCACTTGGGCCCAATTCAGCCAGTGCAGTGGCAAGCTGCTCACGGCTGGAACCGCCGATAATGACCTTGGCGCCTTGCTCGATCGCTTGTTGGGCGGTGGCCAGGCCAAGACCCGAGGTACCACCGATAATGACGATCTGTTGATTGTGCAGGGTGGAATGTTTCATGTAATGACCTCTCCATTATGTAGATACGATTTACATATTTGTAGCTGGATAGGGAAAGTCCAAGTATGAAAATTTATCAAGAGTGGTTGTTGCTGGCATGGGGAGGAGGCCAACTCCACGTAGTCCGGATGCTGCCATCCGATTTGGAGTGTTTGATTTTCTGTTCAGTTGGAACCTGTGGAACGGATGAGCGGCCAAATTATCATCTCTTGTCAGGCTGGGTATTTTTCACTCGCGCGGGTATAATGTCGCGCAATTTTGCTTTGACTCAGGCGAGAAGACCCATGTAACGCAACCCTCCTCCCTCTCTCCACCAGGTTGGCAAAACGCCAGCTGGCGTGGCTTTCGTTGCGTATACATGTGCCGTGAGCGGCATTCCGGATTTATTCCCACGGTGGCTGATGCCACCGCTCAATAGAAGAACGTTGAATTATGTCAGCTGAATTTCTGAGTGAAGTCTCCAAGAGACGCACTTTTGCGATCATTTCGCACCCGGATGCGGGTAAAACCACCATCACCGAGAAAGTCCTGCTGTTCGGACAGGCCATTCAGCGCGCCGGTACCGTCAAGGGCCGTGGCTCGGGCCAGCACGCCAAATCCGACTGGATGGAGATGGAGAAGCAGCGTGGTATCTCCATCACTACCTCGGTTATGCAGTTCCCCTATGCCGATTGTCTGGTCAACCTGCTCGACACCCCGGGTCACGAGGACTTCTCTGAAGATACCTACCGTACCCTGACGGCGGTCGACTGCTGCCTGATGGTCATCGATGCCGCCAAGGGTGTTGAAGACCGGACCCGCAAGCTGATGGAAGTGACCCGTCTGCGTGATACCCCCATCCTCACCTTCATGAACAAGCTGGACCGCGAAGTGCGCGATCCGATGGAAGTGATGGACGAGGTGGAGCGCGAGCTGAAGATCATGTGCGCCCCCATCACCTGGCCTATCGGCTGCGGCAAATCCTTCAAGGGTGTCTACCACCTCTACAAGGACGAGACCTATCTCTATCAGAGCGGTCAGGGCCACACCATCCAGGAGAAGCGGGTGGTCAAGGGGCTGAACAACCCGGATCTGGATGCCGCCGTCGGTGAAGATCTGGCCCGGCAGCTGCGTGACGAGCTGGAGCTGGTGCAGGGTGCCTCTCCCGAGTTCGATCACGATGCCTTTATCGCTGGCGAGATGACCCCGGTCTTCTTCGGTACCGCACTGGGTAACTTCGGTGTTGACCACATGCTGGATGGCCTGACCGACTGGGCGCCGTCTCCCATGCCACGCAAGGCCGAGAGCCGCGAAGTGGTGGCGACCGAGGAGAAGTTCTCCGGCTTCGTGTTCAAGATCCAGGCAAACATGGATCCGAAACACCGCGACCGTATCGCTTTTATGCGTATCGTGTCAGGCACTTACAGCAAGGGCATGAAGATGCGCCATGTGCGTATCGGCAAGGATGTGAACATCTCCGACGCCGTGACCTTTATGGCCGGTGACCGTGAGCAGGCGGAAGACGCCTTCGCCGGTGACATTATCGGTCTGCACAACCACGGCACCATCCAGATCGGCGATACCTTCACCCAGGGTGAAGATCTCAAGTTCACCGGTATCCCGAACTTTGCGCCGGAACTGTTCCGCCGCATCCGCCTGCGCGATCCGCTCAAGCAGAAGCAGCTGCTCAAGGGGCTGGTCCAGCTCTCCGAAGAGGGCGCTGTGCAGGTGTTCCGCCCGCTGATCAGCAACGATCTCATCGTTGGTGCGGTCGGTGTGCTGCAGTTTGACGTGGTGGTTTCTCGTCTGAAGAGCGAGTACAACGTCGAGGCCATCTACGAGGCGGTCAACGTCTCCACCGCCCGCTGGGTCGAAGGGACTGACGTCAAGAAGTTCGAAGAGTTCAAACGCAAGAACGAGGTCAACCTGGCTCTCGATGGCGGTGACAACCTCACCTATATCGCGCCGACCATGGTCAACCTGCGCCTAGCCCAGGAGCGTCACCCCGACGTGGAGTTCCGCCAGACTCGCGAGCACTGATACTGCTTACCAAATCCCGCCAGATGGCGGGATTTTTTTATGCATCAAGGAGAGGTGATGGTTGAATCGATGAATCCTGCCTGCTCGGCTCTGGCTGAGAGTTATCTGTTATCCCTGCCGGTGGCAGCACGGGCTCGTCATGTCTCGGCGGACTACTTCTGTGCTGATGCACACAATGCCAACCTCTGTGCTTCGCTGGTGGTGGCAGGACGCAAGCGAGCGACCTGTAGCCTCGCTTACTGGTATCTGGAGAAGGGCGAGCGGATGCCGGAACAGGGGGACCTACTGGTGGTAACCGACTGGAGTGGTCTGCCCAAGGCGCTGGTTGAAATAGTCTCGGTCACCTTGTGCCCATTTGATGAGGTTGATGCTGCGTTTGCCGCCGAGGAGGGGGAGGGCGATGGCTCTCAGGCTTGGTGGCGCGAGGCGCACAAGGCCTTTTTCGAACGCGAGATGAAGGCGGAAGGGAGAGAATTTGATGAGCACGCCACGCTGGTGCTGGAGCGATTCCGGGTAGTGGCGCTGCCGCAGTAAACGAAGCGGCAAGCAGGGGAGACTCCTGCTTGCCGCTATCACTTTAGAGCGCTAGGTCTAACACCATGCAGATCTCGCAATCCCCGTGGCCGGTGCAGCCAAGGGGGCCGGGCAGGTGTTCAAAGCCCAATGATTCATAGAGGCTGGTGGCTTCGCGCAAGACCTCGGTCGTTTCCAGATAGCAGCGCTGATAACCAAGCGCGCGCGCCTCGTCCAGTGCCTGCAACACCAGCCGCTTGCCAAGGCCCAGTCCGCGCAGGGCGGGCATAAAGTACATCTTCTGCAGCTCGCAGACTCCCTCTTCTCCCGCCAATGGCGCGATACCGCCACCGCCGAGGATGGAACCGTCCGGCCCTTCGATGACCCAGTAGCGGCTCTTTTCCCCCTGATAGCTCTGGGAGAGGGTGTCTAGATTGGGATCCGAGACCCCATACCCCTTATCGACGGTGAGGCCATATTCGGCCGAGACGGCGCGAATTACCAAGGCGATCTGGGCATTGTCCGCCGCCGTGATGGGGCGGATCTGGTAACCCCGCTGGCGACGCGCGCGGGAGAGGGCGCTGCGATAGAGCCGCAGCCCTTGCCACAGCTGCTCCCGCTCGGGCAGGCTCAACTGCGCCAGCATCTCTTCCATCGCCCCGTCCATCTCCCGGTGCAACTCCAGCAGCATCCCCTGACCGTTGACGGTGAGGCGGGCCTCCTTGCTGCGGCCGTCGGAGGGGTGCGGGTGCCAGCTGATGAGCTCCCGCTCGGCGAGGCGCGCAAGCGGACGACTGGCGTTGGATTTGTCGATGTGCAGCTTTTCTGCCAGCTGCTGGTTGGTGGCCGGGGCGTTTTCCAGCTCGATCAGCAGGTGAGCCTCGATGGGGGTGAGGGCCAGATTGCCGCATTGCTGGGAGAGCATGCCGAGTTCGCGAACCAGATCGCGCGACAGGGCGCGCAGGGGACGGGGATCCATATCGTGGTTTCCTTTTTAGTTGTGCATGACAACTAAAATAGCGTAAAAGTTGTAATTCGCAACCTTTTGCTGTGATGACTTGCAGAATATGGGGTGAGCGGCAGCCCCGTTGATTGGGCTGCCGCAGGTGGGGCGGTCGTCAGGCGGCGGCTCTGATGGCCAGCTCCGGGCGGCGGGAGAAGCAGCGGGCCAGCAGCAACATGGTGGCGACGCCTATGGTACCGAGCACCAGCCAGGGGAGGGCCGGTTGTCCCTGTTGCAGCGAGAAGTCATAGAGGGAGCCTCCGCCCACATAGCCGGTCATGCCTCCAAGCGCCAGTCCGAGGCGGCTGAAGCCCATGTAGCTGCCGCGGGCTGTGGGGTTGGCCAGCCGGGTCATCAGGGTCTCCCGGGCCGGTTCACAGATGATGATCCCCAGATAGAAGCAGGCCAGCAGTACGAAGATGCCGGAGAGGGTGCTGACGAAAGCGACCAGCCCGATCCCCACCGTCATCAGCAGGATACCTGCCATCAGTCGGCTCTCCAGCCGATAGCGCCGCTCGCTGAAACGGGCGATAGGATAGAGCAGCGCCAGTGACAGCGCCGTCTCCAGGCTGTACATCCAGCCCACTGCAGTGGTGGTGCCGGAGAGCTGCTTGACCAGAATGGGGAAAATCAGCATCACCTGTACCCACAGCATGTAGTAGCCACTCAGGATCAGTACCAGTCGGCAGAAGGCGCGATCCGCCAGCACCTGCCCCAACCCTTCCCGCATCGGAGTCGGTTTGACCGAGAGGCGGTAGGCGGGCAGCAGGGTCCAGTTGCAGAGAGCCGCCAGCGTGAAGAGTCCGGCGCCCAGCAGGCAGACGTAGGTGAAGTCAAAGCGCAGCAGCCAGCTGCCGAGCAGGGCACCGGTGACGGCGCCTGCGCTCTCCAGCATCATCAGCAGGGAGATAAAGCGGCCCCGCTCATGGGGACGGGTAAATTTGATCACCAGTGCGGCCCGTGGCGGGTCGAACAGGCAACCGCCCAGTCCGGAGAGGAAGCAGGAGAAGATCAGCATGGCGCCGCTGTCGGCCCAGGCCAGGGTGGCGAAGCCCACCGCCCGCAGCAGCATGCCGGTGACGATGAGCGGGCGGGCGCCGAAGCGGTCGGCCAGCGAACCGCCGAAGATCCCCAGCCCCTGCTGGGTCAGCTGGCGCAGGCCGAGCGCCAGCCCCACCAGACCGGCCGCCCAGCCGAGTTGATCGACGAAGCGCAGGCTGATCATCGGCATCACCACAAAGAAACCCAGGATCACCAGTGTGGTATCCAGCGCCAGAAACCAGCGTCCCCAAAACCTCGCCCTATCGACCATAACGCCCTCTCATTTACAGATAACTTCATTCTGGAGAGGGTTTAGATATAGTGGTAGACGACAACTACCTATATTTCATATCAGGATTATTTATGTCTATGGATCTGGACGATCTGCAACTGTTGCTGGATGTGGCCGAGCTGGGCAGTTTTAGTCAGGCTGCGGCCATTCGTGGCTGGTCACAGCCGCTGGTGAGCCAGCGGATTGCCCAGCTGGAGGAGAGTCTCGGGGCGCCGCTGTTTCAGCGTCATCGACGCGGGGTGACGCCGACCCGTGCCTGCGAGGAGTTTCTGCCATCGGCCCGCTCTGCGCTGGCGATCCTGAGCGAAGGGCGGCTGGCACTGCAGGGGGCGCCTGCGCTGCCTTGTATCCGTCTCTCCAGCCTGCCCTCCCTCACTTCGGTGGTGTTTGGCTCGCTATTGATGGAGCTGGTGGACGAGCCGTTCGAGATCCGCTGCACCACGGATCACTCCGGCGAGATCATGCAGTCGCTACTGACCGGCGAGGCCGATATCGGATTTGTACTCAAGCGTCCGCCGGTTGCGGGCCTGCAGATGGAGCTGCTCTGTTGCTCCCCCATTATCGCTATCGCCTCGCCATTGCATCCGCTGGCCGGTTGTCACGGCCTCACCCTGGAGGATATTGCCGACCAGCGGCTGGCGCCTCAGGTATGGGGGCCGGGGTGTGACGTCTTTATCCAGCAGTTGCGGCGGCTGCGGCGGGCCGCCAGCCCCCTGCATGCGGTGCAGCCCGCCAGTGCGGCGCGGGATCTGGCGCTGGAACACGGGTTTATCACCCTGATGCCGGAGCTGGCCATCAAGCGGGATCTGGAGGTGGGGCGGCTGGTCAGGCTCGATGTGCGCAATCTGCCGCAAGAGCATTGGGATGTGATGATGGCTTGGCGAGGTGGCAAGCGGCCCAACCCGGCTCGGGAAACCGTGTTGGCCACCGCCCGCACGCTGGCGAAACGGTGGCGTAATGAGTAGAGCGATGCGGGACAAGGCCCGCATCGGGTGGATCAGTAGCTGGCCTTGAGGGTTACGCCACTGAACGCGGAAAACCCTGACAGCTGCACATGCCAGGTGCCCGCCTTGGGATTGGTGAACGAGCAGCTTTCGTTATTGCCCCCCTTGTAGGGGCGGCAGTCATAACTGCTGCTGGTGGGGGCGCTGCCAAAGCGGACGTAGAGGTCAGCATCACCGGTGCCGCCGTTGCTGCTGATCTGCAGCGACCTGGTGCCCGCCGGTACGTTCAGGGTGTAGTTGAGCTTGCCACCCTTGCTGGCGGCGAGGTTGCTCACCGGCACGCCGTTTTGCAGTACGTTGTCGCTCGGTGGCGGCGTGGTGCCGCAACTGGCATCAACCCCGACGGTCTGGAAGGCCCGTGCCACATCCGCCTGACTGTAACCCAGGTCGGCGGTCGCCCGGCTGACGCCGCAGGCCCCTTGCTGGTAGTTGGTGTTGGCTCCCCAGTAGAGGCGGTTGGCCAGCAAGAACACTTCAAATGCCTTGCGGGTGTTCCAGCCGCTGCTGGTGGCGAGCAGGTAGAAGGCGCGGTTATAGACCCCGGAGCTGTGGTGTACATCCATCCCCTCCTGATAATCCGCGGCATGGCCGATGGATCTGCCATCCCGGGTCGGATCCTCGAAGTAACGCAGGGAGCCGTTACCCTTGAAGATCTGGGCACCGACCAGCCAGTCGTTGCTCCCCTTCATGTAGAACTCGGCCGCTTCACCCGCCATATCGGAGAAGGCCTCGTTGATACCGCCGGATTGTCCTGAATAGATCAGCCCGGAGTTCTGCTCGGTAAAACCGTGGCTCACCTCGTGGGCCGCCACATCAAGGCTCACCAGCGGGTGGAAGGTGGTAGCGCCGTCACCGAAGGTCATCTGGCTGCCATCCCAGAAGGCGTTCTCGTAATTCTTGCTGTAGTGAACCCGCATCTTCAGTTTGAAGGTGAGGGGCGCCGTGTTGTACCAGTTGCGGTACATGTCGAACACCACGTTGCCGAAGTAGTGGGCGTCGTTGAGGGGCGAGTAGGCGCCGTTGATCTCCTTGACCTGGTTCTCCGGGCAGGTGAACTGGTGGATGGCGCCGCCAGAGGTGGCGTGGTTGAGGTTGATGGTATCGACGTTGGGGCTGGTCATCCGGCAGTTGTCATCGACGATGAGCGGGCCAAAATCGGTGCCGTAGACGTATTTGCCGGTCTTGATGTTGCCCCCCGGGCCGGTGGCATCCTTGTGGTTGATCCCCTCCCAGCGTTTGAGCTCCTCACCGCTCTGGGCATCAAGTATGACGAAGGGGCGGCTTGGCTTGTCACCTTCGGCGATGAAGGAGACCTGATAAACCAGCCGAGCCAGCCCGTTCTCATCCTGCATCACGTAGAGTTTGACCTGCTCGTTGCTCCCCTTGCTGCCCGCCTTGGCCTTGCTTGTTGCATCCTGTGGCGAGAGGGTGGCGGCCGGGCTTGCCACATTCTGATCGATCTGGCGCAGCATGCGCCCGCTGGCTTGTTGCAGCTGGCCGTTCAGGCTCTTGTCAGCTACCACCACCTGACCCATTACCGGGATGCCGTTCCAGACCTGCTCGTAGCGGATCCGCTGCTGGCCGTTGGGCAGCTTGACCACCCGCACCTGACGAAACTCGCCATCTTCCAGCTGCAAGGTACCACTCGCGGCACTGAGGCCGGTCATGGCCTGGATGCCGTTTGCCGTTACGTTGATCTCTACCTCTTGCGCCGCCAGTGCGGCGCTTCCCCAGCAGGCCAGCGCAACGGCCAGATAAATTTTATTCATCTCTTCTTTCCTTAAATCGATGAGGTTGATAAACCGACCGAAGGTCGGGCGTTTTGAAGCTAGTGCCGGTGAGGGAAAGTGCCCCCTGTCAAAAGTGACAGCACAGCACAAAGGGGTAGCAGGATCTGCCAAAGTGCCGTTTTGGGGCATTTATCGGTGTCATGTGGAGAGCATTATCCGGTTTCAGACACCGACCCTCCTCTTTTGAGGGAGGAGAGATCGTGCGCTGTTACTCTCTGCGAAGCCTGCCGGAGGAGGGCCGTAAAAGTGGCTGGCGCGGCCAGTGGCGATTGGCTACATTGGGTGCTGGTTCGCGATTTGATCACTGATTTGAAAGGAGAATCCCATGTTTTCATGGCAGTTGGACGACGAGCTTGCGCTGCTCTTCTTGCAGCCCGATATGGCGAGCGAACTGTTTGCCCTCTGCAATGACAACCGGGAGTACCTCTCCCAGTGGCTACCCTGGCCGCCACTGATCCAGCGCCCTGTCGACAGCGCCCTCTTCATTCGCAGTGCCATCGAGAAGTTCGCCCGGGGCGAGGGGCTCACCACCACCATCGAGTATCAGGGGGAGGTGGTGGGGGTCATCGGTTACAACAGCATCGATCACGACCTTGGCAAGGTGGTCATCGGTTACTGGCTGGCGGAGCGCTGGCAGGGTAACGGCATCATCACCCGTGCCTGTCAGGCCCTGATCCACCACGCCTTCGAAGAGATGGGGATGGAGAAGGTGGAGATCAGCGCCGCTACCGATAACGAGCCCAGCAGAGCGGTCTGTGAACGGCTCGGGATGCAGCTGGAGGGGGTGACCCGGCGCGCAGAGCGACTGGGCAACCGGATTGTGGACCATGCCCACTACAGCTTGCTGCGCGATGAGTGGCTAAGACAGAGGGAGTCCTGATGTCGCTGCCACATATCAAGACGGCCCGCACCCACCTGACTATACTGTCGCCGGATCGGGCCCCCATGATGCTCGACTTCTACCGGCGCAACCGTGACCATCTCACCCCCTGGGAGCCGCTTCGGGACGAGCACTTTTACACCCTCTCTTACTGGCATGCCCGGCTGCAGGACAGCTACAGCCAGTTCTTCAACGGCACCGGCGTCAATCTGGTGGCCCTCGATCCGGCTGGCGAGCGGGTGATCGCCACCTGCAACTTCAGCAATATCCTGATGGGGGTCTTCAAGGCGTGTCATCTGGGCTATGCCATCGACCAGCAGCATCAGGGGCAGGGGGTGATGGGAGAGGTGCTGTCAGCCGCCATCGACTACCTGTTTCAGGAGCACGATCTGCATCGCATCATGGCTTGCTATATGCCTGCCAATCAGCGCAGTGGCGCCCTGCTGGAGCGGCTTGGCTTCGAGCGGGAGGGATTCGCGCGGGCGTATCTGATGATCAATGGTCGCTGGGAGGATCACATCCTCACCTCGCTGATTAATCCGGCCCCCTGAGCGACAGATAAAAAAACGGGTCCGAAGTTGCCTTCGGACCCGTCTTCGAATGAGGTGCAGGCTTAGTTGGCCTTGGCATCGCTCACTGCAGCTTCAACCTTGGTAGCGGCTTCGGTAGCAGCTTTTTCTACGGTTGCAGTCGCTTCGGAGGTGGCCTTCTCTACGGTAGAGGTGGCTTCGCTAGCGGCTTTTTCTACAGTGGCAGCAACTTCGGCGGCCGGAGCAGCAGCAGGAGCGGCAGCTTTTTCTTCTTTCTGACCGCAAGCAGTCAACATCAGACCCAGGATACCGACTACCAGTACTTTGTTCATGTGCATTCCCTCAAAAAAAGATGGAGAGATGGTCTGTGCAACCATCACAGCGCCCACCGTTGCCCGGTATTGAAACAAGAAGCCGGGAGGCAGCAGGCGGGCGCAATATAGCCCCATTAGTTACCGATGAAAACGGATATCACAATGACATTTTTTCGTGCCGTGGATAAAAAGCTCCACTGCAACGACTGATATCAATACAAGATGCCGTTAAATGGTGCTTATTGCACAACAAAACACCGCTTTGCTGCCATCTTGTGGCGGTTTGACAAGGTCCAGGTTGGTCAAGCGCGGCCGATGACCCGCACCTTAGTCAGACAGCTTCTGACAGAGCAGCCGTTTTCCCTCAAGGTGGCTCTGACGGGCCAGATCCAGCAGCGCCATCACCGCCAGCGCTTCACTTGCTGGCACCGGGTTGCTTCCCTCGCCCTTGATGGCGGCGCAGACACCGCGATAGTAGGCGCCATAATCCCCCGCCTCACCCACTACGCTCTGCTGCTGTAACTGACCATCGACCATGCGGCTGAGCTGACCGGGTTCGCTATCCATGCCCCAATCCGCCGCCGGTGGCCGCTTGCCCAGCTTGAGCTGATCTTCCTGCACATCCATACCGAATTTCACGAACGAGCCCTGGCTGCCGTGAATGACAAAGCGCGGCATGGTGGCTGAAACCAGACAGCTGCCGTGCAGGATCACTCGCATCTCGCCAGACCGTTCACCATAGCCCAGCACCACATGGAAGTAGTCGTCCGCCAGTGCGCCGGGGCGTTGCTCGGCCAGATCGGCCTGCAGCCAGTCCGGCTGGCCGAACAGCTGCAGCGCCTGATCCAGTACATGGGGGCCGAGATCGAACCAGAGGCCGGAACCCGGGCCACCCGCTTCGCGCCAGCGCTGGCGCACTTCGGGGCGATAGCGATCGAAGTGCGATTCGAACTGGGCGATCTGCCCCAGCGTCCCCTCGGCAATCAAACGGCGCACGGTAAGAAAGTCTCCGTCCCAGCGCCGGTTGTGGAAGATGGTGAGCAGCCGCTGCTGCTTTTCGGCCAGCTCGACCAGTGCTTTCGCCTCTGCCAGATCCAAAGCAAAGGGCTTGTCGATCACCACATGTTTGCCTGCCAGCAGCGCCTGGCGGGCCAGAGGAGCGTGGGTGTCGTTGGGGGTGGCGATCACCACCAGATCGACGGTCTCATCGCTTAGCACCTCCTCCAGTGAGCCGACCCGGCAGTCGGGCAGATCGGCCTGCACCTTGGCGGCATCGCGGCTCACCACCCAACTCAGGGACAAGCCCGGCGTGGTGGAGAGGAAGGGGGCGTGAAAGGTCTTGCCTGCAAAGCCATAGCCCACCAGGGCTGCGTTGAGAGTGTGGCTCATCGAGGGTTCTCCGCTGACATCGAGTGAGTGGGGTCGCCATCACAGGCTCTCTGCCGGATGGCCATTCGTTGTAAAGGCGATACAAACGAGAAGGGGGCCGATGGCCCCCCGAATGTGCCCATCAGAGCACAGGATTTATTGCAAACACAAGCGGCGGCCGCGTCGGGTCATCAGCATCACCAGAGGCGGCAGCAGCAGCCACATATGCAGCGCCAGCTGGCTGAGCGGGTCGTGCATCAGGGCACCGGTCAAGCCAACGAGGGCGCCGGAGCCGCTCATCTGGAACAGGCCGAGCAGAGCGGCGGCGGTACCGGCGCAGTGGCCGAACGGTGCCAGCGCCATCCCGGCGGCAGAGCCCAGAATCATGGCAAAGCCGATGCTGGAGAGGAATACCGGCCCCATCATCGCCAGCGGATGTTCGATGTGCATGGCCAAAGTCAGGGTGATGGCCGAGAGCATCAACACCAGCAGGCCGATGCGCAGGGTGCGTCTTGGCCCCACCTTGGCGATAAAGCGCGGCGCCATAAAGCAGGCCAGAATGTTGAGCGCGGCGTTGGCGGTAAACCAGTAGCTAAAGCCGCTCATATCGAGCCCCAGTTTCACCATCAGCTGCACCGGTGCGGCGGTTACATAGGCGAGGATCACCGCCATCGCCAGCATGCACAGGGACGCATTGAACAGGAAGCTGGGGGAGCGCAGCACCGGGCTATAGCGGGACCAGCTGATGAGGGCTCCTTCGCTGCGGGTCTCCTCCGGGCGGGTCTCCGGCATCCGCCACATCAGCCAGCTGCCGACGATGAGCGCATAACCGGCCATAAACCAGAAGTTGGCAGACCAACCCGCCTTGGCGGTGAGCCAGCCACCGAGCAGGGGGGCCAGCGCAGGAATAAAGCAGATGGCGCCATTGAGATAGGAGATCATCTGACCGCTCTTTTTCGGGCCATAGCTGTCACGCACCACCGAGAAGGCGGCGACCGAAGTAGCGCAGGCGCCGAAGCCCTGCAGCACCCGGGCCAGCATCAATTCACCGAGGCTGGCGGAAAAACCGGCCCCCAGCGCGCTCAGGCCATAGAGCAGCACGCCGCCCAGCGCGATGGGCTTGCGACCGTAGCGATCGGCCAGCGGGCCAACAAGCAGTTGCCCCAGCCCCATGCTGAACAGGAACCAGGTGATGGTGCCCTGCATCAGGGTTACTTCGGCGCCCAGCTGCTCGGCCATCTGCGGAATGGCGGGCAGGTAGATGTCGATAGCCAGCGGACTGAACAGCACCAGTAGTACGAGTAAAAGTATCAATGGCATCTGTCACCTCTTTAGTCAGCCAGGTTATTGAATTGGGGCGCGAGTCTACTGACTCACAGTAATGAATAGAAATGGTATTTAATCACTTTGGTTATTCCATTATGGAAACATGTATTAAAAAGCTGGTTATTCGATGACGGCAAATCCCCCGTAACCCCATCACAGCGGGTGTAATTGACGCTTTTACTAAACGCTTGCGCCGCATAGAATGCGCAGATTATTTTTGCGGAGGTGCTCGATGAACAAGCTTGTCCTGGCAACAGGTAACCAGAAAAAGGTGAAGGAATTGGCCGCCATGCTGGCCGATATGAAGATCCAGGTGATCCCACAGAGCGAGTTTGCGGTCTCCGATGCCGATGAGACCGGCACCACCTTCGTCGAGAATGCCATCATCAAGGCCCGCCACGCCGCCCGCATTACCGGTCTGCCCGCCGTGGCCGATGATTCCGGTCTGGAAGTCGATCTGCTGCAAGGGCGCCCCGGCGTCTACTCCGCCCGCTTTGCCGGTGTGGGTGCCGGCGACAAGGCCAACATCGAGAAGCTGCTCGGCGAGCTGCAAGGTGCCCCCGAGTACCTGAAGAGCGCCCGCTTCTGGTGTGTGTTGGTCTATATGCGCCACGCCGATGATCCCACCCCCATCATCTGTCAGGCGAGCTGGGAAGGGATGATCATCGACGAGCCGCGCGGTCAGCATGGTTTCGGCTATGACCCGGTCTTCTTCGTGCCGGATCACGACTGCACCGCCGCCCAGATGCCCGCCGAGCTGAAAAACCAGCTGAGCCATCGCGGTCAGGCGCTGGCCAAGCTCAAAGCGGCGCTGGCTGCGGCGCACTGAGCCAATTCGCCACCTTGTCGGTTACACACGGTCAATTACACATAGTCATCTACAATGGGGGCCTTGAGCCCCCGTTTTATTGGAAGCCCCATGCTGCAACTGCCGCCGCTCTCTCTCTATATTCATGTGCCCTGGTGCGTCCAGAAGTGCCCTTACTGTGACTTCAACTCCCATGCCCAGAAGGGGGAGTTGCCTCACCTCGAATATGTCGCCGCCCTGCTGGAGGATCTGGATCAGGATCTGAAGTGGGCACAGGGGCGGCCGCTCTCCTCGATCTTTATCGGTGGCGGCACCCCCAGCCTGTTGACGGTGGAGGCGATGCAAGCCTTGCTGGACGGGGTGCGGGCCCGTATTCCGCTCGCCGCAGATTGCGAGATCACCATGGAGGCAAACCCGGGCACGGTGGAAGCGGACAAGTTTGCCGGTTTCCAGCGCGCCGGCATCAACCGCATCTCTATCGGCGTGCAGAGCTTCCAGCAGGAGAAGCTGACCCGCCTCGGCCGCATTCACGGCCCGGAAGAGGCGCGCAAGGCCGCCGCACTGGCCCATGCCATCAAGTTGCCTACCTTCAATCTGGATCTGATGCACGGTCTGCCGGATCAGAGTCTGGATGATGCCCTTTATGACCTGCAGCAGGCTATCGACTGCGCCCCGCCGCACCTCTCCTGGTATCAGCTCACCATAGAGCCGAACACAGCATTTGCTTCCAAACCGCCCAAACTGCCGGAAGATGACACCCTGTGGGACATCTACGAGCAGGGCCACGCCATGCTCACCGCCAGCGGTTATCGCCAGTACGAGATCTCGGCTTATGCCAAAGAGGGCTACCAGTGCCATCACAACCTCAACTACTGGCGTTTCGGCGACTATCTGGGGATTGGCTGTGGCGCCCACGGCAAGGTGACCGATCTCGCGAACCAACAGATCCTGCGCACCGCCAAGGTGAAGCATCCAAAAGGGTATCTGGACAAGAGTCGCCCCTATCTGGACGAGCAGTGGCAGGTGACGGCAGACGATCTGCCGCTCGAATACTTCATGAACCGCTTCCGCCTGTTTGAACCTGCTCCCAAGGCGGAGTTCGAGGCCTATACTGGCTTGCCGCTGGAGCGGGTAGAGACGGTGCTCGCCATCGCCCAAAGCAAGGAGCTTATCGAGGATCTGGGGGATAGCTGGCAGCTCACTTCTCTCGGCCATCGCTATCTGAACGTATTGCTCGAACTCTTTATGGATGAGTGAGCGGCCTGTTGAGGCTGTGAGTTAGCGTTGCCAAATCGCTTCTTCTGTCAAAACAATCAGGGCGCCATTGGCGCCCTGATTGTTTATGGTCGGTAGAAACCCGCTCAGCAGCAGACGCGGATCATCTGCTGTTGGCCGGGCTCCCACCGCTTGCCGAATTTGGCCTTGCGCTGGTAACTCCCCTTGCCCTTCTTGTTGCGCTCGACCCGGCTGCGAAACAGGGGATCG
This sequence comes from Aeromonas sp. Y311-2, assembly GCF_027706025.1. Lineage (NCBI taxonomy): Bacteria > Pseudomonadati > Pseudomonadota > Gammaproteobacteria > Aeromonadales > Aeromonadaceae > Aeromonas > Aeromonas sp. Y311-2. Next base: position 47,479 of record NZ_JAPDCL010000025.1, read on the forward strand.
GAGAGCAGGGCATGCAGATGGTTATCCTTTATCTCGCCGCGCTGATGGGCATAGTTGCCCCCTTGCGCATTTTCCTCACGGGGGAGGGCGGGTTGGTCGACCCGAATTTTGGCCATGATGGCTCCTCTTCTTTTCTCTTGGTGTGTTGATTCTTGTGTCTGGATGGCGGTTTTCGCTGCGGGCGCCTGTTCAGCTGAGCGCCCGGCAACCGGATGCACTTGCACCGGTTAAAAACGCGGCGATTTTGTCACCAAATCGCCGCCGGAGCAATGCATCGGGCGCGCCGAGTCAGTCACACTGAGCCAGGCACGCTCAGTCAGGCATACCATGTCAGCCGTGAACCGGGTCATGCTGGTCGTGGCTGTGGTGCTCGTGATGGGCTGGGGCACCAGATTCCAGCGTCTCGAGGATGGCGCAGTGCTCCGCCGAGCGGGGGCCGCCGCAGCAGATATTGGAGAGCTCGCGCAGATTGTCGCGAAAGCGGGTCAGTTCGATGATCTTCTGCTCCACCTGGGCCAGCTTGGTGTCGGCCACTGCTTTCACCTCCTGACAGGTGACTTTGGCCTTGTTGGTATCTAGGTCGAGCAGCTCGCCGATATCGGCCAGCGAGAATCCCACCGACTTGGCGCGGATAATAAACTCCAGCCGCCGCTTGTCCTGTTCACTGTAGAGGCGGTAGCCGGATTCGTTGCGGATCCCCGGTGAGATAAGCCCGTTCTTCTCGTAAAAACGCAGGGTATCTGCCTTGACCCCGCACGCCTTGGCCAGTTCACCGATCCGATACATGCTCTCTCTCCCCTTGAATGTATGCCGCAACAAAAACCGGAATCCACTATCACCCCTTTGCCCATGGATTGCCAGCCAAGGGCATAAAAGGGGCAGATAAACATCTCCTGGCGACCCTTTTTCCCATAAAACACTGAAAGTGAAAACGTTTCGAGGAAATCAAGTGGAAAACGTTTAACGCCGCGCCAAATAAGGCTTTGCTGTTTCAAAAAATCCACCACAGGTCACATTTTTTGTGTAGAATACGCGCCCATAACAGAGCGCCGCACCAAGCGGGCATTTCTTAAAACGCTTTTGCCGGATGTTGGGGCGAGAGTGGTTTGCGAAATCCCCCACTTCCATTTATTTGGGGACTCTCTGTGTTGAGCCTCGCCTCCCATGGAACGGTCCCCGTTATGTTGAGGACGATAGTGTGATGGAACAAGCTCGACCCATTCGCCGTGCACTGCTGAGTGTGTCTGACAAAACTGGCATTCTGGAATTTGCCAAGGCACTCAACGAGCGTGGTGTTGCCCTGCTCTCCACGGGCGGTACCGCCAAGCTGCTTGGCGAGGCGGGTCTGCCGGTGACCGAGGTCTCCGACTACACGGGTTTCCCTGAAATGATGGATGGCCGGGTCAAGACCCTGCATCCCAAGGTTCATGGCGGCATCCTCGGCCGTCGGGATCAGGATGACGCCATCATGGCCCAGCACGCTATCTCCCCCATCGACATGGTTGTCGTCAACCTCTACCCCTTTGCTGCAACCGTGGCCAAAGCGGGCTGCACTCTGGCCGATGCGGTCGAGAACATCGACATCGGCGGTCCGACCATGGTGCGTTCTGCCGCCAAAAACCATAAAGATGTCGCTATCGTCGTCAAGGCTGCCGACTATGATCGGGTTATTCACGAGATGGATGCCAACGGCAACAGCCTGAAACTGGCGACCCGTTTCGATCTTGCCATCGCAGCCTTCGAGCACACCGCCGCCTACGATGGCATGATCGCCAACTACTTCGGCACCATGGTTCCTTCCTACGGTGACAACAAGGAGGGTGACGAGGAGTCCCGTTTCCCGCGCACCTTCAACAGCCAGTTCATCAAGAAGCAGGACATGCGTTACGGCGAAAACAGCCATCAGGCTGCCGCCTTCTACGCCGAAGAGCATGCCGCTCCGGGTTCTGTCTCCAGCGCTATCCAGCTGCAGGGCAAGGCGCTCTCCTACAACAACATCGCCGATACCGATGCGGCGCTGGAGTGTGTGAAGGAGTTCGACGAGCCGGCCTGCGTCATCGTCAAGCATGCCAACCCCTGCGGTGTGGCCATCGGTAGCGACCTGCTGAGTGCCTACGATCGTGCCTACCAGACCGACCCCACCTCTGCCTTCGGCGGCATCATCGCCTTTAACCGTGAGCTGGATGGCGCCACTGCCGCTGCCATCGTTGCCCGCCAGTTTGTCGAAGTGATCATCGCCCCGACCGTCAGCCAGGAGGCCCGAGATGCGGTCGCCGCCAAGCAGAACGTGCGTCTGCTCGAATGCGGTCAGTGGACGGCTCCGGCGCAAGGGTTTGACCTCAAGCGCGTCAACGGCGGCCTGCTGGTGCAGGAGCGGGATCTCGGCATGGTGACGCTGGGTGACCTGACCGTGGTCAGCAAGCGCCAGCCGACCGAGGCCGAACTGCAAGATTTGCTGTTCTGCTGGAAAGTGGCCAAGTTCGTCAAATCCAACGCCATTGTCTACGCCAAAGATGGCCAGACCATCGGCGTCGGTGCAGGCCAGATGAGCCGTGTTTATTCGGCCAAAATCGCCGGTATCAAGGCGGCGGACGAAGGGCTGACCGTGGCGGGCTCCGTGATGGCCTCCGATGCCTTCTTCCCGTTCCGCGACGGTATTGATGCTGCCGCGCAGGCCGGTATCTCCTGCGTGATCCAGCCGGGTGGCTCGATGCGCGATCAGGAGGTGATCGATGCCGCCGACGAACACGGTATGTGCATGGTGTTCACCAACATGCGCCATTTCCGTCATTGATGGGTCAGGGGCTGCCGATGGCGGCCCTTTTGTTGTCTCTTTTCAACTGACTATTTCCACTGACTGACGGCCCGAGTGGCCGTCCGGTGACCACAAATAGAAGCGAGCGATACGATGAAAGTACTGATCATTGGCAACGGTGGCCGCGAACACGCTCTGGCCTGGAAGGCCAAACACTCCCCACTGGTACGTCACGTTTTTGTGGCGCCGGGCAATGCAGGCACCCAGCTTGAGCCGGGTGTCGAGAACGTCGCCATCGAGGCGACCGATATCGAAGGGTTGCTGGCTTTTGCCAAAGAGAAGCAGGTCGGCCTCACCATCGTCGGGCCGGAAGCGCCGCTGGTGAAAGGGGTGGTGGATGCCTTCCGCGCCGCCGGTCAGCCGATCTTTGGCCCGACTGCTGCCGCTGCCCAGCTGGAAGGCTCCAAGGCTTTCACCAAGGATTTCCTGGCCCGTCACGCCATTCCGACCGCCGAGTACCAGAACTTCACCGAAGTGGAGCCTGCGCTCGCCTATCTGCGCGAGAAGGGCGCCCCCATCGTCATCAAGGCCGATGGTCTGGCGGCGGGCAAGGGGGTGATTGTCGCCATGACCTTGCAGGAAGCGGAAGACGCGGTGCGCGACATGCTCTCCGGCAATGCCTTTGGCGAAGCGGGTTCCCGGGTGGTGATTGAGGAGTTTCTGGAGGGGGAAGAGGCGAGCTTCATCGTCATGGTCGATGGCGAGCACGTGCTGCCGATGGCCACCAGTCAGGATCACAAGCGGGTTGGCGACGGTGATACCGGCCTCAACACCGGCGGTATGGGGGCTTACTCCCCGGCGCCTGTAGTGACCGCCGAGGTACATCGACGCGTGATGGAGCAGGTGATCATGCCGACTGTGCGCGGCATGGCGGCTGAGGGCAACGTCTACACCGGTTTCCTCTACGCCGGTCTGATGATCGACGGTGCAGGCAATCCCAAGGTGATCGAGTTCAACTGCCGTTTCGGCGATCCCGAGACCCAGCCCATCATGCTGCGGATGCAATCCGATCTGGTGGAGCTCTGCCTGGCCGCTTGCGCAGGCAAGCTGGATCAGAAAGAGGCCATCTATGATCCCCGCGCCGCCATCGGCGTGGTGTTGGCGGCGGGAGGCTATCCCGGCGATTACAGCACCAACCACCCCATCAGCGGCTTGCCGGTGGATGAAGTGGCGGGTGAGAAGGTGTTCCATGCCGGTACCCGTCTGGAGGGCGATACCAGCCTGACCGCTGGCGGCCGCGTGTTGTGCGCAACCGCCCTCGGCCACACTGTGGCAGAAGCCCAGCAGCGTGCCTATCAGCTCGCTGGCCGCATCAAGTGGGATGGCGTCTTCTACCGCAAGGATATCGGCTGGCGTGCCATTGCTCGCGAACAGGAGTAACTGACGCAAGCCATTGGCCAGCTGATTCAGACCCCGCTACGGCGGGGTTTTTTGTCCCTGCTTACCGCTTTCAACCATCCTCATGGTGCGCGTTAACTGCGTTCAATCAGTTACCAAGCGCAAACAAGCGCGGCATATCCGTCACTATTTGCCACAAAAAACAGCATTTTTCACAAACGTTTCACCATGAGTCATGGCATCATGCTGGTGATGAATTCTTGTTTGGATTCATAAGTACCCCTAACAATTCGAGCATGTCGTTATATAAGGAAATCCCATGTTGAAAACCGTCCGCCCCCTGCTGCTGCCCCTGATGTTTGGCCTGATGACCCTGCCTGCCGTGGCGGGTGATCTGGAACAGCCGATGAAGAAGATTGGCTTCAACTACAAGCAGGCCGTCAAGGCTGATGATGCAGCCACCATGGAGAAGCACATCAACGAGATGAAGGCCCAGCTGGATGTGGCCAAGCAGAAGAACATGCCGGCTGCCAAGAAAGAGAAATTCCTTGAAGGGATGAACGAGGTACAGATCGAGCTGGACGCCAGCCTGGCCGCACTCAAGGCGGGTGATGAGGCCAAGGCGCGCGAACATCTGGCCAAGGTCAACGACCTGAAGAAGGAGTACCACAAATATGCCAAGCAAAAAGGGTGAGCCCTTTCGCTGGGATCCGCTGGTTCGCCTGACCCACTGGGGCTTGGCTGCGGTCTGCATCGCCAACCTCTGGGTTAACGAAGCGGGGGAGGAGTGGCACGAGTGGCTGGGTTACGGCGCCATTGGGCTGGTCTCCTTGCGTCTGCTCTGGGGGCTCACTTTCGCCCGTGGCTACGCTCGCCTTGGTGCCCTCATCCCCAGCGGTGAGGATTTTCGCCAGCAAGCGCGCGAGATGCGTGAGCGGCAACCTCCGGCACCGGGCCATCACGGCAGCGGCAAGCTGGCCGTGTGGGCGCTCTGGCTGGTTGTGCTGGCGACAGCAGGCAGCGGCTGGTTTCAAAATACCGAGACTGGATTTGAACTGGGGGCTGACGAGTGGCATGAATGGTGCGTGGTGGCACTGCAGGGGCTGATTGGTCTGCACCTGCTGGCCATCGTCTTCACCTCCTGGCGTCAGCGCAGCAATCTGGTCACCCGGATGCTGCCTGCCATCAGGCGTCGCTCATCCATCCAGAGCGGCAGCAACGAGCAAACCTGAGGCTCAGCATTAGGCTCCTTGTCTCTGAGTGAGGCGCCTGATCCGGACCCTGCCCAGACCCGCCCATGGCGGGTCTTTTCTATGACCTCCTCGAGCTTATCACGGGACATTGCTCGATCCGCAGATGCAAAAAGGCCGCTCATCATGAGCGGCCTTTTTCAATTTGGTGGCCCCTGGGGGACTTGAACCCACGACCAATCGATTATGAGTCGACTGCTCTGACCAACTGAGCTAAGGGGCCAAATTGTGCGTTTAGCGGCGTGGATTATAGGGGAAGAGGAAAGGGCAGTCTATAGGCATATCAACCACTTGGCGACTAATTGTCCAGGTCGATAGAGGGTGCAAAGCGGGTCGCAAGGGTAAATGCCAGACAAAACAAAGCCCCGCATGGCGGGGCTTTGGCAGAGCAGTTTGACACAGGGTCAGGACTATTCGTCCAGGAAGCTGCGCAGCACTTCCGAGCGGCTCGGGTGGCGCAGTTTACGCAGTGCCTTGGCTTCGATCTGACGAATACGCTCACGGGTAACGTCGAACTGTTTGCCCACTTCCTCTAGGGTGTGGTCAGTGTTCATGTCGATACCGAAACGCATCCGCAGTACCTTGGCTTCGCGGGCGGTCAGGCCAGCCAGCACTTCGCGGGTGGCGTTGCGCAGGCTTTCGCTGGTCGCGGCATCCGCTGGCAGAGCCAGGGTGGTATCTTCGATAAAGTCGCCCAAGTGGGAATCTTCATCATCACCGATGGGCGTCTCCATGGAGATAGGCTCTTTGGCGATTTTCAGTACCTTGCGGATCTTGTCTTCCGGCATGCCCATACGCATGGCCAGCTCTTCCGGGTTCGGTTCACGACCCATCTCCTGCAGCATCTGACGGGAGATACGGTTGAGCTTGTTGATGGTCTCGATCATGTGCACCGGGATACGGATAGTACGGGCCTGATCCGCGATGGAGCGGGTAATGGCCTGACGGATCCACCAGGTAGCATAGGTCGAGAACTTGTAGCCACGACGGTATTCAAACTTGTCTACCGCCTTCATCAGACCGATGTTGCCCTCCTGGATCAGATCCAGGAACTGCAGACCACGGTTGGTGTATTTCTTGGCGATAGAGATAACCAGACGCAAGTTGGCCTCAACCATCTCTTTCTTCGCACGGCGGGCCTTGGCCTCACCGATGCTCATGCGACGGTTTATATCCTTGATCTGGGCAATCGACAGACCGGTCTCTTCTTCAATCTGCTGCAGCTTGCCGATGGCGCGCTGAATATCCTCGTCCATTTCAACCAGACGGGGAGACCAGGCTTTGCCAGCCTGCTTCTGGTATTCAAACCAGGCAGTTTCACACTCGTTGTTGGTGAAGGCTGCGACGAAGGTTTTCTTCGGCATCTTGGCCTGCTCAACGCAGAGCTTCATGATGATGCGTTCCTGCACGCGGACGCGCTCCATCATTTCACGCATGTTGTTGACTAGGCGATCGAACTGCTTGGGCATCAGGCGGAATTGACGGAATACATCGGCCAGCTGGGCAATGGCGGCCTGGGTATCTTCGTGCGCGCGACCATTCTTCTGAATGGAGAGGCGGGTCACTTCATACTGGGCACGCAGTTCGCCAAACTTCTCGCGAGCGACTTCCGGATCTGGACCACCGTCACCGTCGTCGTCAGAGCTGTCGCCATCTTCGTCTTCGTCTTCTTCGTCTTCTTCATCTTCGTCGGCCAGATCGTCTTCGCCGAGCTCGGAACCGATATGCGTGGCGGTAGGTGCCATGTCTTCAGTTTCGTTCGGGTCAATAAAGCCAGAGATGATGTCAGAGAGACGGAGCTGCTCGGCTTCATACTTGTCGTACTGTTCGAGCAGGTAAGTAATTGCTTCAGGGTACTCGGCTACGGAGCTTTGTACCTGGTTGATACCGTCTTCGATCCGCTTGGCGATGTCGATTTCGCCTTCACGGGTCAGCAGTTCGACGGTACCCATTTCCCGCATGTACATGCGGACGGGATCGGTCGTGCGACCAATCTCAGATTCAACAGATGCCAGAGCCTGGGCCGCTGCTTCGGCAGCGTCCTCATCGGCGGTACCACCTTCAGCCATGATAAGGTCATCGGCATCCGGAGCGTTTTCAACCACTTGAATGCCCATATCGTTGATCATCTGAATGATGTCTTCGATCTGGTCTGAATCGACAATGTCTTGCGGGAGGTGATCGTTCACCTCGGCATAGGTCAGGTAGCCCTGTTCTTTACCTTTGGCAACGAGGAGTTTAAGCTGAGACTGCGGGGTTTGCTCCATAGAACTCATCCGGTTGGTGTTGCTAGGTTGCGCGTACAGTGCGCTGCTGCGCAAATAGCCAATTCTAATAGAAAACCGCCAGACATGCTATGTCTGGTTGCGGCGTCGGTCATGAGAAACCCCTGCCCGCAGTATTGTCGGGGCCAGGCGGTTATAAAAATTTTGCTTTTCATCCCGTCGATTCGGGCAACGCTATCCATATTGGGACTAATCACTCAAATATCAAGCCCCACTCTCATTTCTTTTCTCAATTTGCACCTCTCTTATCAGCATCATCAGCTCTTGGGTTTCTTCGGAGCTTAGTCCTTCCTGAGCCACTTTGGCCTGCAATTCTTCGATCCGCTGTTTCAGAAACTGGTTGATGAAGCCGACGAAGGTGTCCTGCAATTCTCCCAGAATATCCGGCTCTTGATCGAGTTTGATCTCCTCGAACAGGTCGTGCATGGCCAGTTGAGCAAGGATCTCTCCCTCCTTGGTACCACGCCAGTGTTCCAGCAGGATACCGGTTGTGATACCGGGCTGTGCCAGGATCTGCTGGTGCAGTTGCAGCAGGAACTTGATGCCCTGTACGCGTAGTCCGGCCAATTCCGGCATGGGGGGAAGCTCAGCCGTTACTGCCGGATATTGCACCATCAGTGCCAGAGCACGCCGCAGTGGCGTCAGCTTGGCTGCCTTGGGTTTGTTTACCTCGGCCTTGGGTTGACTGTTGCGGGCAAAGAGCTCGGCGATGCGTTGTTTGTTCTCGCCCCAACGCATCATGCTGGATAGGCGGGTGATCAGCCCTTCGCGGGTAAACCCTTCCGGTACGCGGCGAATAAGTTCGGCGGCCTTGTTGGCCACTTCAAACTTGCCTGCCTCACCGGAGAGGGCAGCATCTCGCCCGAGACGCTCGAACATGAAGTCGGCGAATGGCTGGGCTTCATCGAGCAGGGCTTCGAAGCCCTCCTTGCCGATCTGACGAACCAGCGAGTCGGGATCCTCGCCATCGGGCAGGAACACGAACTTCAGCTCGCGGCCATCCTGCAGATGAGGGAGGGCATTATCCAGCGCGCGCCAGGCGGCTTCACGACCGGCGTTGTCACCGTCGTAGCAGCAGACTACCTCGGCGGTGGTGCGAAACAGGGTGTGGATATGGTCGCTGGTCGTTGCAGTACCCAGCGCCGCCACCGCATAGTCGATGTCGTACTGACCGAGTGCCACCACATCCATGTAGCCTTCCACCACCAGGATCCGGCGTGGATCCTTGTGTGCCTGCTTCACCTCGTAGAGACCGAACAGCTCCCGCCCTTTATGGAAGATGGGGGTCTCCGGCGAGTTCAGGTATTTGGGGGTGCCATCACCCAGCACCCGACCACCGAAACCGATGACCCGGCCACGCTTGTCACGGATCGGGAACATGATGCGATCGCGGAAACGATCATAACTGCCCGGGCCATTGTCACGGGTGATCAGCATGCCGCCCGAGATAAGCAACTGCTCGTGATCCCGGCTGGCACCAAAGCGGCGGCGCACCTGATCCCAGTCGCTGGGTGCATAACCGATGTTGAAGCGCTTGACTACTTCGCCGGTCAGGCCACGTCCCTTGAGGTACTCCACCGCGTGGGGGGCACTCTTGAGATTGCTCTCGTAGAAGCGGGCAATCTGGTTCATCAACTCGAACAGATCCTTGCTGACGGCGGGCTGGGAGCTTGCCGAGCCACCGATGCTCTGCTCGCGAGGAACCTGCATGCCCTGCATGCTGGCGAGCTCTTCGATGGCATCGGGAAATTCGAGGCCGTCGTATTCCATGATAAAGCCGATGGCGTTACCGTGGGCGCCACAACCGAAACAGTGGTAGAACTGCTTCTCCTGGCTGACGGTAAAAGAGGGGCTTTTTTCGTTATGAAAAGGGCAGCAAGCCTGGTAATTCTTACCGGCTTTTTTCAGCCGCACTCGCGAGTCGATCAGCTCGACTATGTCTGTGCGTACGAGCAGATCGTCGATAAAGGATTGGGGGATCCTGCCTGCCATAACCGTCCTGTTTCATTGCGGAGAAAATAAAAAAGCCGCGCATTCCAAGGGAAGCACGGCTTCTTCGACCAAACAAGAGAGTTGCCTGTTACGCCAAGCGGGTTTTCACCTGAGCACTGACGGCGCCGACATCGGCACGCCCCTGAATTTTCGGCTTCAAAACAGCCATGACCTTGCCCATATCAGCCATGACGGCAGCACCACTTTCAGTGATGGCTTGCTCGATCAGGGCAGCAATTTCATCTGCGGTCAGCTGTTGTGGCAGGAATTCCTGCAACACAACGATCTCGGCGGACTCTTTGTCGGCGAGATCCTGGCGACCGGCAGCTTCAAATTGGCTGATGGAATCGCGGCGCTGTTTGACCATTTTGGTCACGACAGCGAGGATATCCTCATCATTCAGCTCGATACGGGTATCAACTTCACGTTGCTTGATTTCTGCCATCAACAAGCGGATCGCTCCCAGACGTGCCTTATCTTTGGCAAGCATGGCGAGTTTTTGCTGATCCTTGAGTTGATCCTTCAGAGACACGGCAATATCTCCCGATTAGTACAGGCGGATACGACGTGCGTTTTCGCGAGACAGCTTCTTGGCGTGACGCTTGACAGCAGACGCTTTGGCGCGCTTACGAATGGTAGTCGGCTTCTCGTAGAACTCACGGCTACGAACTTCGGACAGGATACCGGCTTTTTCGCAAGAACGCTTGAAACGACGCAGAGCAACGTCAAACGGCTCATTTTCACGGACTTTGATTACTGGCATGTGCCTTTCACCTCAGTGATAAATTGTTAGCTGACCTTCAATCGATCAGCATGTCTTAAAATGGTGCGAAATTATACTCTGGACAGGGAATGAAAGTAAACCCGCAGAGATCGCTCTGGTTTAAAAAACCCGCGAAGGTTACCATAGCCGTCTCATTTTAGCAGTGAAATTTTTTAGCAATGCGTGTATTGGGCATAGAGACATCCTGTGACGAAACCGGGATCGCGATCTTCGACGATCAAAAAGGGATCCTTTCCCATCAGTTATACAGCCAAGTCAAGCTGCATGCGGACTACGGTGGCGTTGTCCCCGAGCTCGCCAGCCGGGATCATGTTCGCAAGACGATCCCGTTGATCCAGGCCGCATTGCAAGAGGCGGGACTGGGCAAGGATGACATCGACGGTATCGCGTATACTGCGGGGCCGGGTCTGGTTGGCGCCATTCTGGTGGGCGCCACTATTGGTCGTTCGCTGGCGATGGCATGGAACAAGCCTGCTATCGCCGTCCACCATATGGAAGGTCACCTGCTGGCCCCTATGCTGGAAGAGAAAGCTCCCGAGTTCCCCTTCGTGGCGCTGCTGGTATCCGGTGGTCACTCCATGCTGGTACGGGTTGATGGCATCGGCAGTTATCAGCTGTTGGGCGAATCCATCGACGATGCCGCTGGCGAAGCGTTCGACAAGACCGCCAAGCTGATGGGGCTGGACTATCCAGGTGGTCCGCTGCTCTCCCGTCTGGCCGAGAAGGGCACTACCGGGCGCTTCCACTTCCCCCGTCCCATGACTGATCGCCCCGGGCTCGACATGAGCTTCTCCGGCCTCAAGACCTTCACCGCCAACACCATCGCCGCCAATGGTGATGATGAGCAGACCCGTGCCGATATCGCTCGGGCGTTTGAAGATGCGGTGGTCGATACCCTGGCCATCAAGTGCCGTCGTGCTTTGAAAGAGACCGGTCTTAAGCGTCTGGTGGTTGCTGGCGGCGTCAGTGCCAACCGTCATCTGCGTGCCCAGCTGGCAGAATTGATGGAGAGCCTCAAGGGTGAGGTGTTCTATCCGCGCACTGAATATTGCACCGATAACGGCGCCATGATCGCCTACGCCGGTATGCAGCGCCTGAAAGCGGGCGTGTTTGAGCCGTTGGCAGTCAAAGCCGTGCCGCGCTGGCCGCTGGATACCCTGGATCCGGTCTGATCCGACGGATCCCGCCTTCTGGTGTGGTGGTGAGTACCATGGTGGCCTATCGCTCCTGCAATCCGGCAACGATGGTTATAGCGCCGCTGGCACGCCGTGGTGGTGTCTGCTGTCGCCGTGGTTGAGCCATCCGGATAAGAGGTCAGGCCTCTCGCAGCCAGACAGCCAAGCACAGAGTAAAGAGATAAAAAAATCCCCGCCAACTGGCGGGGATTTTTATTTGGCGATCGGCAGGCTATGAATTACAGCAGGATGCCGCCGAAGAAGAAGCCCAGTGCCACGGCGATGGCGATGGTGGCGGTGCCCGGTACGAAGAAGGGATGGTTGAAGACCGCCTTACCGATACGGGTGGAACCGGTGTCGTCCATCTCTACCGCAGCCAGCAGGGTCGGGTAGGTCGGCAGTACAAACAGGGCGCTCACGGCTGCGAAAGAGGCAATCGCAGTCAGCGGGCTGACACCCAGTGCCAGTGCGGCAGGCATCAACGCTTTGGTGGTGGCGCCTTGTGAATAGAGCAGCATGGCAGCGAAGAACAGCACCACGGCCAGCAGCCAGGAGTACTGGTTCAGCAGGTCGCCAGCGATCAGCTGGATGGTGTCCATGTTGCCTTTAACGAAGACGTTACCCAGCCAGGCCACACCCAGTACGCAGATACAGGCGGACATACCGGACTTGAAGGTCGGCATGTTGGTCACTTGAGTAGCGTCCAGTTTGCACACCAAGGTCATGATGGTGGCCGCGGCCAGCATGATGCCCATGATGGCGCCGTCACGGGGGATCGGCGGGTTGGTGATCAGGCCTACTTTACCGGAGATGGCAGTGGCATAAGCCATGACAGCAACGATGGCGGCGATGAAGATCCAGACCGACAGTTTGGCGTACGGTTTGATCTCGAGCTTGGTAGTACCACGCAGTTTGATCAGGCCCTTGGCTTTACGCTCCAGATAGACTTCGTCCTGCTCCAGCGGCTTGCCCATCATGTTGGCAATGAAGGCGCCCAGGATACAGGCCAGGAAGGTAGAGGGGATGCAGATGGCCAGCAGGGTCAGGTAGTCAACACCAAACGGCTCGAGCATGCCGGAGAAGGCAACCACAGCGGCAGAGATCGGGGAGGCTGTGATGGCGATCTGGGAGGCGACAACCGCGATGGAGAGCGGACGGGATGGGCGGATCCCTTGCTCTTTGGCCACTTCAGCGATCACCGGCAGGGTGGAGAAGGCGGTATGACCGGTACCGGCCAGCATGGTCATCAGATAGGTAACCACCGGAGCGGCGAAGGTGATGTATTTGGGGTTCTTGCGCAGCGCTTTTTCTGCCAGGAAGACCAGATAGTCCATCCCGCCAGCCAGTTGCATACAGGCGATGGCGCAGATGACGGACGCGATGATCATGATCACATCCCAAGGGATGTAGCTGACTAGTTGATCGCTCGGGATGGGCATGCCCAGACCCCACGTCAATACCAGTACCCCCAGACCACCGGCAAAGCCGATGCCGATACTGCCTATCCGGGCCCCCAGATAGATAGCGGCGAGCACGACAAGTAACTCGATTCCAATCATAGCGATAACTCCATTTTTTAGTTTTTGGTTTTTATTTGGCAAAAAGCCAATTCCCGATCGGGCTGGGGATAAAGACCAATCGGGAACTGACTTTATGGGCCGGGAAGATCCCGGCCCACACTCGCTTATACGGCAGCTTCGCGGGTGAAACGCTTGGCTTTGTATTGCGGGTTCATCAGGTTCTCGATGGAGAGAATTTCGTCCAGCTGCTCGGCGCTCAGCAGACCGCGCTCAAGAACGACTTCACGGACGTTCTTGCCGGTCTGGGCACAGATCTTGCCGACGATATCCCCTTCGTGGTGGCCGATGAAGGGGTTCAGGTAGGTCACTATACCGATGGAGTTCAGCACGTGATTCATGCAGATTTCCGGGTTGGCGGTGATACCTTCCACGCACTTCTCGCGCAGGGAAATACAGGCTTTTTCCATCAGGCTCAGGGATTCGAACATCGCCTGACCAATCACGGGCTCCATGACGTTCAGCTGCAGCTGACCGGCTTCGGCGGCGAAGGTGATGGTGATGTCGTTACCGAATACCTTGAAGCAGGATTGGTTGACCACTTCCGGGATAACCGGGTTGACCTTGGCCGGCATGATGGAGGAACCCGCCTGCATTTCCGGCAGGTTGATCTCTTTCAGTGCAGTGCGCGGGCCGGAGGAGAGCAGACGCAGGTCGTTACAGATCTTGGACAGTTTCATGGCCAGACGCTTGATGGCGCCGTGCAGCATGACGTAGGCGCCACAGTCTGAGGTCGCTTCGATCAGGTCTTCTGCCGGCACATAGGCACGACCGGTGATCTCGGCCAGACGCTTGATGGCCAGTGCAGAGTACTCGGGCGGAGTGTTCAGACCGGTACCGATGGCGGTCGCGCCCAGGTTCACTTCCAGCAGCAGCTCCTGGCAACGCTTGATGGATTTGATCTCTTCACGCAGGGTCACGGCGAACGCGTGGAACTCCTGACCCAGGGTCATCGGGACTGCATCTTGCAGTTGGGTACGGCCCATCTTCAGGATGTTTTTGAACTCTTTCGCTTTGGCATCGAATGCCGCGATCAGGTGCTCCAGCGCGTGCAGAGTCACGTCAGTGCTGTTGACCACAGCAACGCGGAAACCGGTCGGGTAGGCATCGTTGGTGGACTGGCACTTGTTGACGTGGTCGTTCGGGTTGATGACGTCGTAACGGCCTTTCTCCAGACCCATGATTTCCAGGGCGATGTTGGCCAGTACTTCGTTGGTGTTCATGTTGACGGAGGTGCCGGCACCACCCTGGTAAACGTCGACCGGGAACTGGTCGAAGCATTTTCCGGTGTTCAGCATCAGGTCGCAGGCTTCTACGATCTTGTCAGCAATTTCAGGACGGATGGTACCCAGTTCACCGTTTGCCAGCGCAGCGGCCTTCTTGGTCAGCACCATACCGCGGACGAATTCCGGAACGTCAGAAATCTTCTGAGAGCTGATCTTGAAGTTCTCGACAGCGCGCAGGGTGTGCACACCGTAGTAGAGATCATTGGAAACTTCTTTGGTGCCCAGCAGGTCTTCTTCAATGCGGACGTTCTTGATGTCGCTCATTGTAATGCCTCAGAAATCAGATAAATGGAAAAATCCTCACCGAGTGGTCGCGAGTTCCTTGCGCACAGCTCATCCTGAAGCACCACACATCGAGTGGGGCGGTTGGGAGAATGACCTCCCGAAAAACTAATCAATATACTACTCCAATTGAGGTATCGGTTATTAGAGGTGGATCACTAAATTTGCGACATTTTCAAATTACTTTGAGGAAAGTACACATATGTTAAGAAGTTTTTATCATGATGATTTTTATAAGTTTTTGTGACTTTTTGCTGATTTTTTAGATTGCTGATGACGTAGGAGTCAGTTGACCAACTTGAAAATAGGGGGGCTGCCCCCATTTATTCAGAGCAGAAAGTGGTGATGACGGGGCGGCAAAATCGCCTCTGACCATCGTTGGATGGGCGCTACTTTTTCTCAATTTACCGGTGCTGGAGTGGATATGGGCAAGTTGTTTTTGTTGTTGGTGGGTCTGGTTGTGCTGGAGCTCACCGTGATGATCGAGGTCGGCTCGGTAATCGGGGCGCTGCCGACTGTCGGCTTGCTCATCCTGACTGCGGTATTGGGCTCCTCGCTGGTGCGCAGTGAAGGGATCAAAACCCTGTTCAGCGCCCAGCAAAAGATGCAGATGGGCGAGATGCCGGGCCGCGAGGTGATGGGGGGCATGATGCTGGCGTTGGCCGGCTTGCTGCTGGTTATCCCGGGTTTCGTGACCGACATTTTCGGTGTGCTGTTGCTGCAACCCTGGCTGCGTAACAAACTGGCTGACAAGCTGATCGGCAGCAGCCAGTTCCGGATGCAGATGGGCGGTTTCCAGCCTACTCAATCGCCGTTTGGCAACGCACCGTCCGATGATCATCTGGGGAACGCCAAGCAGGGCGGCACCACCATCGAAGGCGAATTTGAGCGCAAAGAGTAATCGACGAGACGAAAACCCGAGGCGAGTGACTGAATCAGGGTTTGCCCTGATGGCACAAGGCCTCGAAGCGGTGTCGGGCATACCACCATGCGAGGGTGCCCGCCGCCAGATTGGCCAGCAGTATTCCCATATATATCCCCTGTTCTCCCCCCAGCTTTGCCCCCAGCCAGGCTCCTGGCAACAGAAAACCAAACAGTCGCAATCCGTTGAACAAGAACGAAATACTGGATGCTCGCACGCCATTTAGCGCCGAGGCCAGCAGCATCACCATGCCCTGAAAGCCGTAACCGATCGGCACCAGATGCAGATAGAGAATGATGAGGCGAATGACCTGCGGATGATCGCTGAACAGGTTGGCGATGAGTGGCGCCAGTAGCCAGGTCAGGCCATAGATGGCGAGCTGGAACAGCAGGGCAAAGCGCAGGCAGCTCTGAAGTGCGGCTTTGGCGCGGGCCGGATTGCCGGCGCCGCAGTTTTGCGAGATGAAAGGGGCCAGTACGGAGGCAAGGGCCATCATCACAATCAGCAGCAGCGCCTCGACCCGCGACGCGGCACCATAAGCAGCCACCACCTCGGTACCCAGTCCTGCAAAGATCGTCATCAGCACCGCATTGGCCAGGGGGTTGAGCATATTGGTAAAAGAGGCAGGGACGGCGACATGGAGTAACGCCCGCCAGTGGGTCAGCAACCGGGCCCGCGGCGAGAGGCGCCACAGCAGCAAGCCCTCCCGATGACGCAGGATATAGAGGCTGACCAGCATCGCCATCAACCAGGAGATAGAAGTCGCGATGGCGGCCCCACGGATCCCCCATTCGGGAAAGGGGCCGATGCCGAAGATCAACAGAGGATCCAGCACCCCGTTGACCAACCCGGCTACGGCCATCACCAGACTGGGGGTTTTGGTATCGCCGGTCGCCCGTATAGCGGCATTGCCCACCATGGGCAGCACCAGCATGGGGACGGTGAGATACCAGATCAGCATGTAGTCATGGATGAGGGAGATAAGCTCGGCACTGGCCCCCAGCAGAGTAAACAGGGGATTGATGGTGAGAGCGCCCCCCGCGGAGAGCAGGGCCACCATGATCACCGCCAGAAACAGGCTGTCGGTGGCGAGATGGGCTGCCTCATCGTGTTTGCCCTGCCCCAGGGTATGACCGATCACCGCTGACAATCCGGCGCCCAATCCCATCGCCAGCGAGGTAACCACAAAAGTGACGGGAAAGGTAAAGCTGATGGCGGCCAGAGCTTCGGTTCCCAGCATACCGATAAAAAAGGTATCGACCAGATTGAAGGCCAGAATGGCGATGATGCCGAAGATCATGGGGCCCGTCATCTGGCGCAGTACGACCGGAATAGGGGCTGTCAGCATGGGGTTGGTGCGGGTCAAAGGCTCGTCTCTACAGCTGGCTTTGAAGGTTCTTGCATGGAAACTGGGCGGCTTGAACCGACCTTGCACCAGAGTGCGGACATGGCTGAACCATCGAAGATGTTTATAGTACGTGAAAAAATTTTTTTTGTATTTGCCCTTGAAGGGTTAGCAACTCTGCCCCACATCAGGGACATATCCGATTTGGCCTGGAACGGCCATTCCTCAAAGCAACAATGAGACTCATTTTGGGAGAGTTATCGATGAAAATTCGTCCACTGCACGACCGCGTCATCATCAAGCGCATCGAAGCTGAAGCCAAATCTGCCGGCGGTATCGTCTTGACTGGTACTGCGGCCCAGAAGTCCACCCGTGGTGAAGTGCTTGCCGTGGGGACTGGTCGCATCCTGGATAATGGCGAAGTCAAAGCGCTGGCCGTGAAGGTTGGTGACAAAGTTATCTTCAACGAAGGCTACGGTGTGAAGACCGAGAAGCTGGATGGTCAGGACGTCCTGATCCTCTCCGAAACCGACATCCTGGCGATTGTCGAAGAGTAATCCATCCTCCTTTTCCCCGAATTGATTTAAGGATTGAAGAAAAATGGCAGCTAAAGACGTTAAGTTTGGTAACGAAGCCCGCATCAAGATGCTGGAAGGCGTAAACATCCTGGCTGATGCCGTCAAGGTGACTCTGGGCCCGAAAGGCCGCAACGTGGTGCTGGACAAGTCCTTCGGCGCCCCGACCATCACTAAAGATGGTGTTTCTGTTGCGCGCGAAATCGAGCTGGAAGACAAGTTCCAGAACATGGGCGCCCAGATGGTCAAGGAAGTGGCTTCCAAGGCGAACGATGCCGCCGGTGACGGTACCACTACTGCAACCGTTCTGGCTCAGGCAATCGTCAACGAAGGTCTGAAAGCCGTTGCCGCCGGTATGAACCCGATGGATCTGAAGCGCGGTATCGACAAGGCCGTTGTGGCTGCTGTTGCCGAGCTGCAAGCGCTGTCCCAGCCGTGCACTGACAGCAATGCCATCGCTCAGGTAGGCACCATCTCCGCCAACTCCGACGAGAAAGTGGGCAAGCTGATTGCTGAAGCCATGGACAAAGTGGGTCGCGATGGCGTCATCACCGTTGAAGATGGTCAGGGTCTGGAAGATGAGCTGGCAGTTGTTGAAGGTATGCAGTTCGACCGCGGCTACCTGTCCCCCTACTTCATCAACAAGCAAGAGACCGGTTCCGTTGAACTGGACGACCCGTTCATCCTGCTGGTTGACAAGAAAGTCTCCAACATCCGCGAAATGCTGCCGGTGCTGGAAGGTGTTGCCAAAGCTGGCAAGCCGCTGCTGATTGTTGCCGAAGACGTAGAAGGCGAAGCGCTGGCCACTCTGGTGGTCAACACCATGCGCGGTATCGTGAAAGTGGCTGCCGTCAAGGCGCCGGGCTTCGGTGACCGTCGCAAAGCCATGCTGCAGGATATCGCTGTACTGACTGGCGGTACTGTCATCTCCGAAGAAGTTGGCATGGAGCTGGAAAAAGCGACTCTGGAAGATCTGGGTCGTGCCAAGCGCATCGTCATCACCAAAGAGAACACCACCATCATCGATGGCGTGGGTGATGCCGGTGTGATCGAAGGCCGTGTTGCCCAGATCCGTCAGCAGATCGAAGAGACCTCTTCCGACTACGATCGTGAGAAGCTGCAAGAGCGCGTAGCCAAGCTGGCTGGCGGTGTTGCCGTGATCAAGGTTGGCGCAGCCACCGAAGTCGAGATGAAAGAGAAGAAAGCCCGCGTTGAAGATGCACTGCACGCTACCCGCGCCGCGGTTGAAGAAGGTGTGGTTGCCGGTGGTGGTGTCGCGCTGGTTCGCGTTGCAGCCAAACTGGCTGGTCTGCGCGGTGACAACGAAGACCAGAACGTCGGTATCAAGGTTGCCCTGCGCGCCATGGAAGCCCCGCTGCGTCAAATCGTCATCAACGCCGGTGAAGAAGCCTCCGTCATTGCCAATGCAGTGAAGAACGGCGAAGGCAACTTCGGTTACAACGCTTACAGCGAACAGTATGGCGACATGCTGGCCATGGGTATCCTGGATCCGACCAAGGTAACCCGTTCCGCCCTGCAGTTTGCCTCTTCCATCGCCGGTCTGATGATCACCACCGAGTGCATGGTCACCGAACTGCCGAAGAAAGATACCCCTGCTATGCCTGACATGGGCGGCATGGGTGGCATGGGCATGATGTAATCATCCCCCTTGTTCTGTTTGACAAACGGCTCGCTCAAGGCGAGCCGTTTTTTTATATCTGGCTAAACTGAGTCTGTTGAGACAGCAAATCTGGGGGCGATATGAAAATGTTTGGTTGGCTGACACTACTGTGTTCATTGATCATCATGCCGGTGATGGCTGCTGAGGCGCTGACTGGGCCGGTGATCCTGAAAGTGGGTGGCAACATCAGGTCGGCAGACGAAGTTGATGGCAAGGTGTTGTTTGATCTGGCCAAACTGCAGGCTTTGCCGCAACATGAGATAGTGACCGGCAACCCGTGGGTAGATAAGCCGCACACCTACAGAGGCCCAAAATTGGCCGATGTATTGACTGCAGTCGGTGCGGATGGCAAGACCATTACGTTGACGGCGCTGAACAGTTTCCAGATCCGCATTGAATGGGACAAGGTTGCCAAATACGAGCCCATTCTCGCATGGGAAGACAATGGTGCTGTCATGCGGGTGCGTGACAAGGGGCCGGTCTGGTTTATGCTGCCTCTTGATCAATATCCGGAATTGAAGCGATCCGAATATACCGACATGATGATTTGGCAGCTGGATTTGATAGACATTCAGCACTGATAAAAACCGCACGGGAGCATGGGGTGAAAGGAAAGACCAAGGCGTGGCCACTGCTCGTCATTCTGTATGTATCCATCCTGTCGTTTACCGGGAGCACCCTCTATTGCCTGATGCAGATCCAGAATGCGACCAGAGCGATGGAGAAATACACCTATGATGTCTCCTGGGCGCTGATGCAGTTGCAGCTGGAGCTCGGGCGTTTCCTCAATGCGGTAGAGGTCTATCACTATGGCGGGATTGATCATGACACCTTGATGTTGCGTTATGACATTCTCTGGAGCAGAACGCCCATACTGTTGAGCGGCCAGCTGCGCAAGAGCATGCAGGACAAGCAGAAAACCTTGCGTCTGGTGCAGCTGATTGAAACCAATATTCGTCAAATAGAGCCCGACATCACCAAGTTGCAAAGCGGGGCATCTGACTATCAGCAGATCATGATGCGCCTTGCCCCGCTGCAAGAGCCGCTCTCCTACTCCCTCGCTTCTGTGATGCAGAAGAACATTAACGTCTATTCCGAGAACGATCGCTATTTTGGCCAATTACGCAATGCCTTGTTGCTGATGGTCTCCGGTTTGGTCATGTCAGTGCTGCTGCTCAGCATGCTGCTTATATATGAAGGGCGTCGCCATTTCAGAGCAGCCAGACGGGATCCGCTGACCGGGTTGTCCAATCGGGTTGCTTTGCTGGAGCGGATGGAACTGTACGCCACACAGGAAGTGCCGTTTGGGCTGGTGCTGGTCGATATCAACGACTTCAGGGATATCAACAGCAAGTTTGGCTATGACACTGGTGATTATCTGCTTTGTGAGTTTGCCACCCGGATCCGAGTGCTCTGCGAAGAGGGCGAGTGGAGCGGACGTCTGGGGGGAGATCAATTTGCCATTATTCAGCGTGGCAGCAGCGATCTGCGTCAGGTCAGGGAGCTGGTAGCGCGATTGCTGCATGCTCTGAAGCAAGATATCGTCTATGACAACTATCCCTTCCGGCTCGAAGTCGGGATCGGAATTGCCTTCTATCCGATGGACAGCGACAAGACTCAGGAGTTGTTGAGTCGGGCGGAACAGGCCCTGTTCCATAGTCGCAAGACCCATGTCCCCTATGTGATTTACGATAACTCCCTGCTCAACGAGACGGCGCGGCGCAAACATCTGGCGTCGGACATGATCATGGCGCTGGAACACAATGCGTTGGAACTCTATTACCAGCCCATCGTCAATCTCGAGAGTGGCCGCTGTGAAGCTGTCGAGGCTCTGCTGCGTTGGCGGCATCCTGAGCTCGGTTTCATTCCGCCAAACGAAGTGATCATGGTGGCTGAGGAGTTCCAGCTTGCCGAACGGGTTGGGAGCTGGGTGCTGAACACAGCTTGCGAGCAGCTCTATCAGTGGCACCAGCTTGGTATGGTTGATCTGCAAATGTGTGTGAATATCTCGCCAGGCATGTACCAGCGTAATTTGCTCAAATTGGTGGCCAAGGCATTGATGGAGCACCACCTGCCTGCCCGTAGCCTGGTCCTGGAGGTCACGGAAGATACCACCATGCGGGAAGTGAAGAACTCGCTGCAACTGATGCAGGATCTCAATCAGCAGGGGGTACTGCTGGCATTAGACGATTTTGGGACTGGTTATTCCTCTTTGAGTTATCTGCAAAAGTTACCGGTCAGCAAGGTGAAGATCGACCGCTCCTTTATACAGGGCATTGACACTTCACTGGAGGCATCCGAACTGGTCGCCAATATTTGCCGGATGGGGTCGATGCTGGGCAAGAGTCTGGTGTGTGAAGGGATTGAGACACAGGCCCAGTTGGATGTGCTGCGATCCCTGACCGATATCCACTTGTATGGACAGGGCTATCTGTTCAGCCGACCGGAGCAGGCGGAGAAAATCTATCAGACCTTGTTGGAGATGGAGGAGCTTTGGCTGGCGCGTCAACAATCCGAAATGGCTTATATGAGTTGAGAGGGGGCTTGCCTGTCATCCGCCTCCAGAATGTGTGATTTAGCTCGAACTTTCTTCTTTTTGTTTGTTGTTTGAACGGTTGTGCGGTTTTATCAAAAAAACATGCAATTTAGCCTTGCCAGAAAGAATTCACTCCCTATAATGCGCCTCCATCGACAGGGCAAGCGGCAACGCAAGCAACCTCGTCGATAACCTCGAAAAGCCTTTGAAAATAAGGCTTGACTCGAGAAGGCGGTTGAGTAGAATTCCACTCCCGCAGCA
>NZ_JAPDCL010000026.1:0-68163 GCF_027706025.1 Aeromonas sp. Y311-2
CTGATATGGCTCAGTCGGTAGAGCGCATCCTTGGTAAGGATGAGGTCCCCAGTTCGATTCTGGGTATCAGCACCATTAAATAGAAAGCCTCCCTGAAAAGGGAGGCTTTTTTGCATCTGTCATTTTTGTGATATCCCCTTACATTCCCTATTCCCGAAACCCCCTCTGCTTGCAGCCGACACTGTTTATCTGCTGGTTTGAGTCCTAATGTGTTACTCATTTGACTGATATTGATGGTTTTATCCAGAGATTTAACCATGATTGATTGACGTAAAACGTTTTACATGTAAAATCCGGCGCGTTTTGCCTATTACGTGGAGAGAGTGCATGGCGCAGGATAACGAATACTGTTTGGGGGCGGTACCCGCCAAAGGGCGCAAAGGTGTGCTGTCGCTGATGCTGGTGATGCTCGGCCTGACCTTCTTCTCTGCCAGTATGTGGACCGGTGGTGCGCTGGGTACCGGGCTGGTATTCGATGACTTCATCAAGGCGGTACTTATCGGCAACTTGTTGCTGGGTATCTACACCGCTTGTCTCGGTTATATCGGTGCCTCAACCGGCCTCTCTACCCATCTGCTGGCTCGTTACTCCTTTGGGGTGAAAGGTTCCTGGCTGCCATCCCTGCTGCTCGGCGGTACTCAGGTCGGCTGGTTTGGCGTTGGTGTGGCGATGTTTGCCCTGCCGGTGCAGAAGGCGACCGGCATAGATGTGAACTGGCTGATCGCCATTTCGGGCATGTTGATGACGGTGACCGTCTACTTCGGCATCTCCGCCCTGATGGTACTGAGCTTTGTGGCCGTACCGGCCATTGCACTGCTTGGCGGCTACTCGGTCTGGCTGGCGGTGACCTCGACCGGTGGCATGGCTGCACTGCAGCAGGTACAACCAAGTAATCCCATCGAGTTCACCACGGCGTTGACCATGGTGGTTGGTTCCTTTATCAGTGCAGGAACCCTGACCGCCGACTTTGTTCGCTTTGGTCGCAAACCCTGGGGCGCCGTCATGATTACCATGGTGGCGTTTTTTTTGGGCAACACGCTAATGTTCGTCTTCGGTGCTGCCGGTGCGGCGGTGACCGGGCAGGCCGATATATCGGAAGTGATGTTGATGCAGGGTTTACTGATCCCCGCCATTCTGGTGCTGGGTCTCAATATCTGGACCACCAATGACAACGCTCTCTACGCCTCCGGCCTCGGTTTTGCCAACATTACCGGCCTCAAGAGCAAGCCCCTCAGCGTGATCAACGGCCTCATCGGTACCGCTTGCGCCCTCTGGCTTTACAACAACTTTGTCGGCTGGCTGGCCTTTTTGAGTACGGCAATCCCGCCGATCGGTGGCATTATCATCATGGATTTCCTGCTCAATCGTGAGCGTTACCGTCAGTTTGCCGATCAGCAGTTCGAGACGGTGCGCTGGCAGGCGCTGGTCGCCACGGCAGTCGGGGTGGCTGTCGGCAAGTGGCTGCCGGGCATAGTGCCACTCAACGCGGTATTGGGCGCCGCCTTCACCTATTTCATTCTGGTTCGCCTCACCCAGCGGCCGGTTCTGGTACAGGAAGCTAACAAATGCTGATTCAACATATTCGTTTGGCCGATCGGGAAGGGTTGTGGCAGCTCCGTTGTCAGGATGGGGTCATCACCGCCATCGAACCCCATGATGAGCATGCCGTCGCCGGTCGGGTGCTGGACGGGGAGGGCGGTCTGGCGATTGCCCCATTTATCGAACCCCACATTCACCTCGATACCACCCAGACAGCGGGCGAGCCGAGCTGGAATCTCTCCGGCACTCTGTTCGAGGGGATCGAGCGCTGGGCCGAGCGCAAGGCGCTGCTGACCCATGAGGATGTGAAACAGCGTGCCATCCAGACGCTGAAGTGGCAGATCGCCAACGGCATCCAGTTCGTCCGTACTCACGTCGATGTCTCCGATCCCAATCTGGTGGCGCTCAAGGCGATGCTGGAGGCGCGGGAGGAGATGAAGGAGTGGGTGGAGCTGCAGATCGTCGCCTTCCCGCAGGAGGGGATCCTCTCCTACCCCGACGGTAAGGCACTGCTGGAGGAGGCGCTCAAGCTGGGTGCCGACGTGATTGGCGCGATCCCCCATTTCGAGTTTACCCGGGAATATGGGGTCGAAAGTCTGCACTACATCTTCGATCTTGCCGAGAAGTATCAGGTTCTGGTCGATGTGCACTGCGACGAGATCGATGATGAGCAGTCTCGTTTCATCGAGACGCTGGCGACCCTGGCCTACGAGCGGGGTATCGGTCATAGAGTCACCGCCAGCCACACCACTGCCATGCACTCCTACAATGGCGCTTATGCTTCCCGCCTGTTCCGGCTGCTCAAGATGGCAGGCATCAACTTCGTGGCCAATCCGCTGGTGAACATTCACCTGCAGGGACGGTTCGATACCTATCCCAAACGTCGCGGTATTACCCGGGTGAAGGAGATGCTGGAGGCGAACATCAACGTCTGCTTCGGTCACGACGACGTGTTCGATCCCTGGTATCCCATGGGCACCGCCAACATGTTGCAGGTGCTGCACATGGGGCTCCATGTCTGCCAGATCATGGGCTACGAGCAGATCAACGACGGCTTGAAGCTGATCAGCAGCCACAGCGCCCGCACCCTGAACGTGCAGGATCGCTATGGCATCGAGGTGGGCAAACCGGCCAACCTGTTGATCCTGCCTGCCGAGAACGGCTTCGATGCGGTGCGCCGTCAGGTGCCGGTGCGTTACTCGATCCGCCACGGCAAGGTGATTGCCCAGACCCGTCCGGCCCAGACCGAAATCGTGCTGGGTCAGCCAGAGCCCATCGATTTTCGCCGCTGAGATTTCAATCAGGCTGGATGTCGATTAGTTCCGCCTCTGGGCACAAGGGCCGCCATTGCGACATAATGGCGGCCTGACCCTGAGGGAGTGACACCATGCAAACCTGGTTCTATGTTGCTGCAGGGGGCGCCATCGGCGCCTGCCTTCGTTTTGGGATTGCCGAACTGATGGCCTTGCTGCTGGGGCGCCACTTTCCTTACGGGACTCTGGTGGTCAACGTGGTGGGCTCTTTCATCATGGGGGTGGCATTTGCCCTCATCAGTCATGGTCATGTGGTAGAACACCCGATGAAGCCGTTGCTGATGGTGGGGATCCTCGGTGCCCTGACAACTTTCTCTTCCTTTGCCCTCGATACGGTAGTGCTGGCTCAACATGGAGCCTATCTGAAAGCGCTGCTCAATATCGGTCTCAATCTCTTCCTCTGTCTGGCCATGGTGGTGCTGGGCATGCAGTTGGTTGCGAGCCGGGTTTAAGGTGTCCGGACGCCAGTGGCTCTGGTAAACTGGCGGCCATTCTTTGCTCTATGGGTGTTTAAGGGATGTCAGAACAAGCAACGACAACGCATTTTGGCTTTAAAACCGTGGCCGCGACCGAGAAGGAAACTCTGGTAGCAGGTGTCTTCCATTCGGTGGCAGCCAAGTATGATCTGATGAACGATCTGATGTCGTTCGGCATCCACCGCCTGTGGAAGCGCTTCACCATCGACTGTTCCGGTGTGCGCAAGGGCCAGAAGGTGCTGGATCTGGCCGGTGGTACCGGTGACTTGACCGCCAAGTTCTCCCGCATCGTCGGCGAGACCGGTCAGGTGGTGCTGGCGGATATCAACGACTCCATGCTGAAAGTGGGCCGCGACAAGCTGCGCAATCTGGGGGTCGCCAACAACGTCTCCTACGTGCAGGCCAATGCCGAGGCGCTCCCTTTCCCCGATAACCACTTCGACGTCATCACCATCGGCTTCGGCCTGCGCAACGTCACCGACAAGGACAAGGCGCTCGCCTCCATGTTCCGGGTGCTCAAGCCGGGTGGCCGTCTGCTGGTGCTGGAGTTCTCCAAGCCGGTCAGCGAAGTGATCGCCAAGCTCTATGACCTCTACTCCTTCAAACTGCTGCCGAAAATGGGCGAAATCGTCGCGAACGACAGTGAAAGCTACAAATATCTGGCAGAGTCCATCCGTATGCACCCGGATCAGCAGACCCTGGCTGGCATGATGGAAAATGTCGGTTTCGAGCAGGTGGAATACTTCAATCTGACCCAGGGTGTGGTCGCCCTGCACCGCGGTTACAAGTTTTAAGGTTGCCTATGCCGATGGATGCCATGGTCACCGCGGTGATCGAAACCAGCCTCAACCAGTTGCTGGCGCTGGACAAACAGAGCCCGGAGCGGCTGCGCAAACAGGTGGGCAAGGTGCTCAAGCTGGAGCTGCGTGAACTCAAGCCACTCTGGTTTGTCTTCTCCGAGCGTCGGCTGGATGTGCTGGCCCAGCATGAAGGGGAGGCCGATGCGGTGCTTAGCCTGTCGCTGACCGCCCTCGGTCTGCTGAAAGACCCGTCCGCCCTGACCCGTTATATCCGCGAGGAGAAACTGGATCTGAGCGGTGATCCCCAGCTGGTACAGGCATTCAGCGTGCTGCTGGGTGAGCTGGATATCGATTGGGAGGAGGAGCTGTCGCGCTATACCGGCGACGTGCTGGCCCACACCCTGCTGCGCGGTGCCCGTCAGGCGCGTCGTCTGGTCGGTCGGGAGCTGTGCCGCACCCGCAGCCAGCTGGCGGAATATCTGACCGAAGAGGCCCGCCTCGCCCCCGGCCCG
The DNA here is from genome assembly GCF_027706025.1 of Aeromonas sp. Y311-2. Classification (NCBI taxonomy): domain Bacteria; kingdom Pseudomonadati; phylum Pseudomonadota; class Gammaproteobacteria; order Aeromonadales; family Aeromonadaceae; genus Aeromonas; species Aeromonas sp. Y311-2. The sequence goes on from NZ_JAPDCL010000026.1 coordinate 4,641, forward strand.
CTGGAAGTGGCGAGTTTCAACGATGATGTCGAGGTGCTGGCCCAGCAGCTCAAGGCCGTCGAACTGCGGCTGGCCCGCTTCGAACAGCAGGTGACCTGATGACCCCGAAGGAGTTCAAACGCCTCTATCGCATCATCACCATCCTGCTGGAGCAGGGCATCGACGAACTGGTGCCCGCCCGCTATCAACCCTGGCCGGGTCGTCTGGCCCGTCGCTCCCTGTTCTGGCTCAAGAACAGGCAACCGGATCTCAGCCGCGGTGCCCGCATTCGCCTCGCCTTCGAGGCTCTTGGCCCCATCTTCATCAAGTTTGGCCAGATGCTCTCGACCCGCCGCGACCTGCTGCCGCCGGACATTGCCGAGGAGCTGGCCCTGCTGCAGGACAGGGTGCCCCCCTTCTGTGGTCAGGCGGCGCGCCAGCAGATTGAGCTGAGCCTGGGTTGTCCCATCGAAACCCTGTTTGACGACTTCGACGAGACGCCGCTGGCGTCGGCTTCCATCGCCCAGGTGCATACCGCCCGCTTGAAGGAGAGTGGCCGCGAGATCGTCATCAAGGTGATCCGTCCCGACATCGAGCCGGTTATCGAGGCTGACCTGCGGCTGATGCAGGCGCTGGCACGTCTGGTGGCCCGTTTTGTGCCCCAGAGCGCGCGGCTGCGACCCATCGAGGTGGTGGAGGAGTATCGCAAGACCATCCTCGACGAGCTGAATTTGATGCGCGAAGCGGCTAACGCCATCCAGCTGCGCCGCAACTTCACCGGCTCCGAGGCGCTCTATGTGCCTGAAATCATCACCGATCTCTGCCGCGAGCAGGTGCTGGTGATGGAGCGCATCTACGGTATTCCGGTCTCCGACATTCCTGCGCTGGAAGCCAACGGTACCAACATGAAGCTGCTGGCCGAGCGCGGGGTGGAGGTCTTCTTCACCCAGGTGTTCCGCGACAGCTTCTTCCACGCCGATATGCACCCGGGCAACATCTTCGTCTCTTACGAACACCCGGAAAACCCGCTCTGGATCGGCATCGACTGCGGCATCGTCGGTACCCTCAATCGGGAAGACAAACGCTATCTGGCGGAGAACTTCCTCGCCTTCTTCAACCGAGACTATCGTAGGGTGGCGGAGCTGCACGTGGAGTCGGGCTGGGTACCGGCAGACACCAAGGTGGACGAGTTCGAGTTCGCCATTCGCACCGTGCTGGAGCCCATCTTCGAGAAGCCGCTCTCCGAGATCTCGTTCGGTCACGTGCTGCTCAATCTGTTCAACACCGCGCGTCGCTTCCATATGACGGTGCAGCCGCAGCTGGTGCTGCTGCAAAAGACCCTGCTCTATGTGGAAGGGTTGGGGCGTCAGCTCTACCCGCAGCTCGATTTGTGGCAGACCGCCAAGCCGTTCCTCGAGAACTGGATGCACGAACAGGTCGGGCCCAAGTCGGTATTGAACGCCATCAAGGAGAAGGCGCCATTCTGGGCGGAGAAGCTGCCGGAGCTGCCGGAGCTGGTCTATGAGACTCTGCGCCAGACCCGTCATCAGCAGCGTCATTTCGACCAGATGTTTGCCGAGTTCCGCCGTCACAGCCGTCGGCAGGGGCAGGCCCGCTACCTCTTAGGGGTTGGAGCCAGCCTGCTATTGGCGGGTGTATTCTTGCTGACCCAAAAACAACACATTGAGTGGGGACAAGCCAGTCTCGCCGGTGCAGCCCTCTGCTGGCTGGTCGGCTGGTTGCGAACCCGTTCCCATTAATCAACAACCGCGCCGTCAGGCGCCTGTTCTGGAGAGAAAATCATGGGTGGTATCAGTATTTGGCAATTGTTGATCATTGCAGTCATCGTCGTGCTGCTGTTCGGTACCAAGAAACTGCGCGGCATTGGCGGTGATCTGGGCGCGGCGGTCAAAGGGTTCAAGAAAGCCCTCTCCGACGAGCCGGCTGATGCCAAGGCCGAGCAGAAAGATGCCGAGTTTCCCCCGAAACAGCTGAACGAAGCGGCCACTCAGAGCAGTGAGACCGCCAAACAGAAAGACAAAGACCAGGCCTAAGCCATGTTCGATATCGGTTTTTGGGAGCTGGTCGTTATCGGTGTGGTAGCACTGGTGGTACTGGGGCCCGAGCGGCTGCCGGTTGCCATCCGCACGGCTACCCACTGGATCCGCCTCATTCGTTCGACCGCGAACTCGGTCAAGTCCGAGCTGGAGCAGGAGCTCAAGTTGCAAGAGCTGCATAACGACCTCAAGAAGGCCGAACAGTTGCAGATGAGCAACCTGAGCCCCGAGCTGCAGGAGTCCATCGAACAGCTCAAGGCGGCGGCCCAGTCGGTCAATCGCCCCTATCAGGTGGAGAACGAGATCCGTCCGCCGCGCCCCGATCCGGTCGCCCAGGCTGAGCCTGCCACGCCGGTGGAGCCTGCGGTGCAGCTGAGCCACGACGTGCCGCCGGTCAATAGCCAGCGAGAGAGTGAGCCGGTGCCGGTCAGCGACTCCACAGTAAAAGGGGAGGTGAAGCCATGAGTCAGGCCGAACAACCCCTGATCAGCCATCTGGTTGAGCTGAGAACCCGTTTGCTGCGCTCCATTACCGCCATCCTCGTGGTGTTTCTGGCGCTGATCTACTTCTCCAACAACATCTACGACTTCGTGGCCCAGCCGCTGCTCAGCCAGTTGCCGGAAGGGACCAGCATGATAGCGACGGATGTGGCGACCCCCTTCCTGACGCCGATCAAGCTGACCCTGGTGGTCTCCTTCTTCGTGGCGATCCCCTATCTGCTCTATCAGGCCTGGGCCTTTATCGCCCCCGGTCTGTACCAGCATGAGCGGCGCCTGATCATGCCGTTGGTGGTCTCCAGTGCCCTGCTGTTCTATGCAGGGATGGCGTTCGCCTACTACGTGGTGTTCCCGCTGGTGTTCGGTTTCTTCACCAGTACCGCACCCGCCGGGGTGACGGTGGCGACCGACATCGCCAGCTATCTGGACTTCGTACTGACCCTGTTCTTCGCGTTCGGGGTGGCGTTCGAAATTCCGGTGGCGACCATACTGCTCTGCTGGACTGGCGTGACCACACCGCAAAACCTGAAGGAGAAACGTCCTTACGTTGTCGTCGGGGTGTTTGTGGTCGGCATGCTGCTGACGCCGCCTGATGTCTTCTCCCAGACCCTGCTCGCCATCCCGATGTGGGCGCTGTGGGAGATAGGTCTGTTCTTCGCCCGCTTCTACGTGAAGAAAGAGGATGAAGAGCAACAGGAACAACCGGATGTGGAGAGCTGAGGCTCTGTTCGTCACCTGTTTGCCGGACGGCGAGAGGATGACGAAGTCCGCAGGAATAGCAGAACGAGGGGAGCTGAGGCTCCCTTCCTCTTTTCATGCTCCCGTTCGAGGCGTATGGTAAGACCCCATTCGGTAGATGGTTTTCAAATACCTGATATGTATTCCTTTTGTTCGGAACGTCTCATTCCATGATCGATATCGGTTTAAACCTGACCAGCAGCCAGTTCGCCGGTGAACAGCCTGAGCTGGTGGCCCGTGCCCGTGCCGCCGGAGTGGAGGCGCTGATCCTCACCGGTACCGATCTGGCTGGTAGCCGCGAGAGCGCCGAGTTGGCCGCCCGCTGGCCGGGCTACTGCTTCTCCACTGCCGGGGTCCATCCCCACGATGCCAAGAGTGTCGATGAGGCGACCCTGCCCGCCCTGCGAGAGCTGGCGGCCTTGCCGCAGGTGGTGGCCATCGGCGAGTGCGGTCTCGACTACAACCGCGACTTCTCCCCCCGCCCGGTGCAGGATGTGGTATTCGACGCCCAGCTGGCACTGGCTGCCGAGCTCGGGATGCCGGTGTTTCTCCACTGCCGCGATGCCCACGCCCGTTTTATCGAGATCCTCCGTCCCTGGTTGCCGAAACTACCGGGAGCCGTGCTGCACTGCTTCACCGGCTCCGACACCGAGCTGGACGAGTGTCTGGCGCTGGGGCTGCATATCGGGGTGACCGGCTGGCTCTGCGACGAGCGCCGTGGTCAGCTGCTGCGCGAACAGGTGGCTCGTATTCCGGCCGGTCGGCTGATGATCGAGACCGATGCCCCCTATCTGGTGCCGCGGGATCTGAAACCGCGCCCGAAACGCAACGAACCTGCTTTTTTGCCGTACATCGCCCAGGTGGTGGCGGCCTGTCGTGGTGAAGCGCCCGAGGCCTTGCTGGCCCATACCCGGGCCACCTCCGCCGCGTTCTTCCAACTTCCTCTCCAGGAGTGATTCATGGCTACAACTCTTCCGGGCGCCTTTCCGGGCCGCCGCCTGCGCCGTCTGCGCAAACATGATTTCAGCCGTCGTCTGGTGCGCGAGAACGTACTGACCGTCAACGATCTCATCTATCCGGTGTTCGTGCTGGAGGGGGAGAACCGTCGGGAAGCAGTTCCCTCCATGCCGGGGGTGGAGCGTCTTTCCATCGATCTGCTGCTGGAGGAGGCCGCTGAACTGGTGGAGCTGGGCGTACCTGCTATTGCCCTGTTCCCGGTCACCCCGCTGGAGAGCAAGAGCCTGATGGCGGAAGAGGCCTACAACCCGAACGGGCTGGCCCAGCGCACCGTGCGCGCCCTCAAGGCTCGCTTCCCGGAGCTCGGGGTGATCACCGACGTGGCGCTCGATCCGTTCACCACCCACGGTCAGGACGGCATCATCGATGACGAAGGCTATGTGCTGAACGACATCACCACCGAGATCCTGATCAAGCAGGCGCTCTCCCACGCCGAAGCCGGGGTCGATATAGTCGCGCCGTCCGACATGATGGATGGCCGCATCGGTGCCATCCGTGCCGCACTGGAAGAGAACGGCTTCATCAACACCCAGATCATGGCCTACTCCGCCAAGTACGCCTCCTGCTACTACGGCCCGTTCCGCGATGCGGTCGGCTCTGCCGGCAATCTCGGCAAGAGCAACAAGGCCACCTATCAGATGGATCCGGCCAACAGCAACGAAGCCCTGCACGAAGTGGCGCTGGATATTCAGGAAGGGGCCGACAGCGTGATGGTCAAGCCGGGCATGCCCTATCTGGACGTGGTTCGTCAGGTGAAGGATCAGTTCGGCGTGCCGACCTTTGCCTATCAGGTCAGCGGCGAGTACGCCATGCATATGGCGGCGATCCAGAACGGCTGGCTGAAAGAGAAGGAGACCATCATGGAGTCTCTGCTCTGCTTCAAGCGAGCCGGGGCCGACGGCATCCTTACCTACTTCGCCAAGCGCGTAGCGCAGTGGCTGAAGGAAGATGCCCGTTAAGCCGGGTTGAAGAGATAAACGAGAGGGGGAGCCGATGGCTCCCCCTCTATCGTTATGGCTCTCTTTTGGTCACGAGCGGATGATTACAGCTTGGTCCAGGCATCGCTCCAGTGGCTGCCGGTACCCGGTGCATAGTGGCTGGCCACACCACCGCACCAGCCACTGTAGGGCCAGGGTTTGCACTCGTAGTCGCCACCGGCATTGCTGACCCGTTCGCCACTCTGATAAGCGGTGCCCGCAACATAGGCCGGGTAGCTGCCGTTACTACCGTCATTGTCACCACCCGGAGCCTGTTCCACCAATGCCAGGGTGAAGCGGCGTTCGAAGCCCTGCTTGCTCCCCTCAGCCATGCCCGCCAGCAGCAGCTCGTAACTGCCGGCCGCTAGGCCCGACTGCGTAAGCTGCAGGGAACCCTGACCATCGATCAGGGCGCTGCCGGTGGCGACCGGATTGCCATCTTGCAAAAGGGTCGCGGTGACGGTCACCGGGTTGGCGGTGGTCAGCGTCAGGCTGAAGTCGATCGCGCCGTTGACGATGAGATATTCGGCCGCCAGATCGGTGACGGTGAAGTCACTGCTGCTACCGGTCGTGGGCAGAATGAAGTCTCCGCTCAGGTAGGTCAGACCGGTCCAGCCGGAGCTGGTCAGCCAGTGCTTGCCATTGGTCTGATAGACGTTGGGCAACTGGGTGCACTGTTTGTTGTCATTAACGAAGCCGATACCGTAAAAGCCCGCCACATTCTTGTAGCAGAGCTGGCGACCATTCTGGTGCAGCACTGGCTGATCCAGCTTGCCCTTGTGGTGGAGTGACAGCCAGTCAAACTGGTTGATGGCCGAGACCAGCGGCACAAACTGGCCATCGGGCTGACGATAACGGATCAGGGATCCGGCATCACAGAGCAGACCATCAGCCTGCTGTTCGACGTAGCCGTAGTACTGCTCGCCATCCTGGAAGGTGAACCGGCAGAGATTGCCTTTCTCCGACTCCTTGGGGATCCAGCCCATCAGCAGTCGCTCCTGATTGTTCAGGGCCGCCAGCTGCCCGGCACTGAAGTCGCTGCCGTTGGCTACCCAGCCTTGCGGCATGGTGGAGAATTGCATGAAGTAGTGGTCGGTATAGTACATGTGGCTGTCAGCGCGATGCTTGCGAGCCCCCTGGCTGACCGAGTTGTAGCGATAGATGTCGTTTTCCGGCTTGTGGAAACCGTTGAGATCATCGTCCAGATAGGGCAGGTCGCCCTTGCGGATATGGTAGTTGGCCATACCCGTCATCAGCGGATGCCAGCCGTGGCTGCCACGGGCAAACGCGCTCTCATGGCTGTAGGACTTCCCATCGAAGCCGTGGCCAAATTCGTGGGCAATGATGCCCCAGCCGCCGTAGTAGTGGCTGACAAAGTTAAAGGTATCGACCCCGGTGATGCCACCACTCCCGAGCCCGCCCCCCATGGCGGTGATCCCCAGGTTGAGGTAGGGGCGCTTCATCAGGCTGTGGTAGTAGTAGTCATAATCGGCTGCCGTAAAGATCCCGTTCGGCACATAGCTGTTGCCGCCATTGCCGAACATCTCGTAGCCGTTCACCGCCTTGAAGTTGTACCAGACGTGTTTGAACTCCTCGGTCGAGACCATGTAGGCCAGGTTGGTGGCGATGATCAGCCATTCGCGGGCGTAGAGGGCATTGATGGGGCGCCAGGAGCCGCTGGTGTTGGTGGCGAAGCGCACGTTCCAGCTTGGCTTGAGGCGTGCCAGCTTCTGGGCAAACGGATCCGAGTTGGAGCTGAACCTGTGCTCGAACTGGGCGGGCAGATTGATGCTGTTGTCGAGCAGGTTGTTGAGATCAAACACGCCATCGCGGCTGGCGCTGTTGAAGCGTCCCTGCTCGCCAAAGGCGCTCAGTGGCAGGGTGATTTGGGCATAGGCGGGCAGGCGATCGAGCTGGCCCAGGATCAGCCACTTGTTGATACCGTTCAGGCGTGACTCGATATTGATGTCATGCAGCTCTCTGGCGGCATAGTTGGTGATGCGCACCGTGTCGTTATCAAGCAGCTCGGTCTTGACCAGCGAATTGATGTTGACCGAACGCTGGGCGCGATCGATCAGCACCTCGTAGGGTTCATCATTGCGCAGTATGTAGCTGACTGCGGCCGGCATCAGCTGATCGAAGATCAGCGGGCGAGCCGGCAACTGCTCGTCGGCCGTGAAGCTGATCTCCTTGCTCAGCAGCTGGTTGAAACCCAGGCCGCGTTCGTTGGCGGTGACAAGCGCCGAGCCCGCCAGCTGGAGATCTTTCAGTGCCGCCACGGGCTGCTGGTTGATCTCCCGGACAGTAAAGGTCGGGTTCTTGAACTGAAAGTCGTTGGCGATCAGGGTATCGACATCATGCCATTCGATGCGGTCCTTGAAGTTCACCACCAGTCGATCGCCATCCATGTCGATTTTTTGCAGATTGCTGTCGGCGATCACCTGCTCAGGCGCCAGCGGGGTGTTGCTGGCGATGGCATCAGCCAGTTTGCGCAGGTCATAGATGTAGTAGTTTTTGCCGGCGGTGTGGGCCAGCAGATAGTCACCCACCTGATGGAGTTGCACCAGACGGTGGCTGTATTTTCCTTCAAAGGCGAGCCGACCGGCGATGGGGGTCTTGAGGCTGTTCTCCGGCGTCACATCCTGCTGGCGGTAGACCTTGATCTCGCTCAGCGCATCGGCCACCAGCACGTAATCCTGATTGGCAAAGACGGCCTGGGCGCGGTGCAGGCTGTTGCTGCCGGAATCCCGACCGGTTCCCAGGGTGGTGACATGGCGATGTTCATCGGCCAGATCGAAGATATCGACCTGGTGCGAGTAGCGCGAGACCACGTAGAGCAGGTTGTTGCGGACAAACAGTTCACTGACCTGGTTGTAGGCCGTGGCACTGCCGGTTGCGGTGCCGCGGATCTCGCCAATCTGCTGACGGCTCGGGATATCGATAATGGCCACATGGCCCGGATTGCCGTTCTGGCTGACATAGAGCCGATCCTGATAGCGCTCGACCGCCGTGATCAGGCTGGCGTCCAGCCCCAGCTGGTCGGCCGTCAGCTCCTCGCCTTTGTCCAGATATTGCAGCGAGGTGGCAAACGAGTTGACGCTGCAGGAGCTGGTCTCCATCACCACCCGGGTGCGTTCGCCATTCTGGATCTGGCCGTGGGGGAAGTACTCCAGCAGACAGCCGTTGCCGTAGTCATAGTTGCCAAAGCGTTTGTTGACCGCGACGACCCCACCGTCGTACCAGGTCAGCTCCCACTCCTCATCGAAGAAATCAAAGACGTTACGAATGGCTGTTTCGTCGAAAAAGTGGGGTTTGGGCAGATCGAACAGGATGTGGTTATCCGCCGTCAGCGGGTAGAGCAGGCCGTTGATGGCAAGGTGGCGCTTGCCATCCTTGATGATCACGTTCTGCTCGTCAGCCGCACTCTGGTGCAGCGCGGCGAGGCGCGCCGTCATCTGCTCGTAGTGCTCCTGATAGGTTTGTTTGAAATAGGCTTGTTCGCGCTCATCGGCCACGACATGGGCCGACAGCAGCAGACCGAGCAGGGTGGCAAGCTTGGTGGTTCTTGGCATGGTGATTTCCTTATCTTGGTGGTTGTTGGACGTTTTTGGGTGGTTGGCAAGCATGTAAAAGAGAGGGGCTAACCCGTCCGGGTCAGTGCATCCAGCCCATCGGCAGCGTGGCCGACGGGCAGGATATGGGCGGGGGCCTGTCAGCCCCCGTTAGTGGTTGGGGCAAGGTCAGAGCTTGATCCAGGCATCGCTCCAGGCGCTGCCGGTACCCGGTGCATAGTGGCTGGTCGAGCCACCACACCAGCCACTGTAGGGCCAGGGTTTGCACTCGTAGTTGCCACCGGCATTGCTGACCCGATCACCGGCCTGATAGCCGGTGTTGGGGGCGTAGGCCGGGTAGTCACCTTCGCCACCCCCGCTGCTCTCTTCGGTCAGCGCAACCGGGAAGCGCTGTACTACCGGCTGCTGGCCGTCCGCCAGACCGGTGATGACCACTTCGTAGCTGCCATCGGTGACGTTGCTGCCCTGCAGTACCAGGGTGCTGGTGCCGTTCACCTGGCTGCTGGTGGTACCGTGGCTGTGGCCGCTCTGCTCCAGAGTTGCGGTGATCTGTACCGGGTTGGCGGTGGTCAGGTTGAAGCGGATGCTGACCTGACCGTTGACTATGGTGTACTCGCTCGCCATGGCGCTGACGGTGAAGTCGCTGCTGCCTTCGGCGGGGGGCGTTGTGCCGCCGCAGTCGTTGTCGCCCTGTACGCGCCAGACGCCCCAGTCACCCGTGGTGCCCGGCTCTTCGTTCTGGGTCCACCAGCCTGCCAGCCAGTTCTTGCCGTTGTGGCTGACGATGTCGCCGCCCACGTAGACCATCTTGGCATCCCAGCTGTTTTCACAGACGGCGCCCTGCTCCCTGACGGTCACGTTGCGCTGCTGGGTTACCTGCTGACCGGCGCTGTCGCTCACCTGATAGGTGAGGGTGTAGCGGCCGACCTTGCTGCTGTCGACGCTGCCGCTGACCTTGATTTGGGCGGTCAGGTCGCCATCTTCTTCATCATGGGCGCTGACGCCAGCCATCGGATCGAAGGGGGTACCCAGTTCCAGCGTGGTGTCGGTGACACCGCTGAATACCGGCTTCATGCTGTAGACCTCGATGGTGCGTACCTGCTCGGTGACGTTGTTGTCGCGATCGCTCACCTTGTAGGTGAGGGGGTAGAGGCCGATGCGCTGGCTGTCTACCGAGCCTTCTACCTGGATCTGGCCAGTCAGGTCGCCATCTTCCTTGTCGTTGGCGCTGACACCGGCCAGCGGATCAAAGGCGGTGCCCTGCTTGATGCGGGTATCGCTCAGGCCGCTGAACACCGGCTTGCCGTGCTCGTCCGGTGGAGTGATCTCCTGATCGTGGATGAAGGGGCCGTAGCTCTTGATGAAGGATTCGTTGTAGGACTGACCGGCGGCGTTGCGGCCCATGTCCCAGTTGATGGACCAGGTCATCACGCCACGCAGCGGTTGCCCCTCGCTCTTCAGGCGGTTGAAGGCGTTGTAGAGCTTCTGCGGATCCTGCACATAGCCGGTGGCGGCGGCGTCGATGTTGGTCGGAATGCCGAACACCAGCTTGTCATGGGGGATCTTGTAGAAGCCGCGGGTACCGTTGCTCAGCGAATCCGCCATGTAGTAGATGAACTCTTCTTTCAGGGCATCGTTGTTCTGGGCAATCCAGCCGATCCCATCGATGTAGATACCGTCGCCACCCTGGTTGTAGAACTGGGGGTTGATCCAGTCGTAGTACCCTTCCAGATTGCGGATATAGGGGATGTAGGCGCCAGTCTGGGTCAGATAGGGGAACTCCGGCGCCATGGTGATGAGGAAGTTTTTCCCCTGGGCGCGGTAGTGATCCTTGACCAGACGCAGGGCCGCCGGGATCACGGTCTGGTTGTCGGCGGCGGTGATGGCGGCCTGCTCCAGATCGATATCCAGCCCGTCGAAGCCGTAGGTCTCCACCAGACGGATGATCTCGTCGGCAAAGGCTTGCTCCTGACCTTTGCGCAGCTCGATGTGCGCATCGGCACCGCCCAGCGCCAGCAGCACGGCACGGCCCTGACGGTTCAGCTCGGCAATCTGCTCGATAAACTGGCTTTCGCTCATGCCGATGGCCGGGTCGAGTTTGAAGGTGGGGATGGGATCGCTGCCATACACCTTCATGAAGGAGACATCGACCACGTTGTATTGCGGGTTGACCTGATCGAGCTTGACGCAGGGGGCGATACCGCCCTTGTAGCCCGAGCCGTCACACCAGTTGTGCCAATAGCCGACCACTACGCCGGACTGGGGGTTGACCATCGCCTGACCGGCACTGGTGGCATATGCCATGGGGGCGCCCATGCCGAGCAGGCAGCCAAGCAGGGATAATTTGAGTTTGTTCATCGTCTCTCCGTACGGTGCAAATGGGGCGTCGGTTGTGACCGGATGTCCCCGGGGGCAGCCCCGCTGTCATAGGTGTTTTCCCTTAGACCGGTGGCTTTGCGTCGCGCCCTTTCGGGTCACTTTGCCTTTTTCACCCGATTTCTGTGCAGTACAGAGAATCAAGTGACCTGCATGGCAGGTTGCCTATGATAGATGCTTGAAAATAAATTAATCAATAGTTGGTTTTGATTCTAATTGACTGAAAAATATTGATAATTTGTTACAGTTGCCACATTTTTCCGTTTCCATGATTGGGCATGACGGTACTTGGCTGGCAGCTGTTGCGCCGGTAAATGGCGACTTTTTGCCCCTTGAAAGTAGCGGTAAGAGCCAAAAAAGGCCCACAGATTCATTCTGTTACTGGCTGTTGATGGCAAAACTGCAGCAACGGCAGAGATCCGGGTCGCAATGGCTGGAAAAGTACAGGGTTGCGGCGGATTCCCGCTTGATTATTGCGTGGCTTGGCCACATGTTAGAAAGCCATACAGAGCTGCTAAAGCGGTCTGTTCAAGACCAAACAAGAGGTAACCGGGATGAATAACCCTTTGCTGACAATGGATTCGCTGCCCCCTTTCAGCCAGATCAAGCCGGAGCAGGTTCAGCCTGCCGTGATTCAGGCGATTGCTGACTGCAAGCAGAAGATCAGCGATGTGCTGGCCCAGCGTGATCCCCATACCTGGGATAGCCTGATTGCCCCGCTGGAAGAGGTAAATGACCGTCTGTCACGGATCTGGTCACCGGTCAGCCACCTCAACTCCGTACTCAACAGCGAAGCGCTGCGCGAGGCCCATGATGCCTGCCTGCCGCTGCTCTCCGAATTCCAGACCTATGTCGGTCAGCATGAAGGGCTCTATCAGGCCTATCTGGCCCTCTCCCAGAGCGATGATTTCCCGCTGCTGAGTGGTGCCCAGCGCAAGGAGATCCAGAATACCCTGCGTGACTTCCGCCTCTCCGGCATCGGTCTGCCTGCCGAGGCGCAGCAGCGCTACGGCGAAATTCAGGCCCGCCTCTCCGAGCTGGCCTCCCGTTTCAGCAACAACGTGCTGGATGCCACCCAGGGCTGGCACAAGCTGGTGGCCGATGAAGCCGAATTGGCCGGTCTGCCTGACAGTGTGCGTGCCGCTGCCCGTCAGATGGCTGAACTTAAAGGCAAGGAGGGGTGGCTGTTCACGCTGGATATCCCTTCCTACCTGCCGGTGATGATGTACGCGGACAACCGCGAACTGCGCGCCGAGATGTATGAGGCCTTCACCACCCGCGCCTCCGATCAGGGCCCCAATGCGGGCAAGTGGGACAACTCCGCTATCATGAGCGAGCTGCTCACCCTGCGCCGTGAACTGGCTCAGTTGCTGGGGTTCGCCAACTATGCCGAGCTCTCCCTGGCCACCAAGATGGCGGACAAGACCGAACAGGTGGTGAGCTTCCTCACCGATCTGGCGGCCAAATCCCTGCCACAAGGCAAGGCCGAGCTGGAGGAGATCCGCGCCTTCGCCGCCGAGCAGCATGGTCAGAGCGAGCTGGCAGCCTGGGATCTCGCCTACTACGCCGAGAAGCTCAAGCAGCACAAGTTTTCCATCTCCGATGAGCAGCTGCGTCCCTACTTCCCCGCCAGCAAGGTGGTGAAGGGGCTGTTCGAAGTGGTGAAGCGGGTGTTCGGCATGAAGGTGCGCGAGCGCCTCGGTATCGACACCTGGCACCCGGACGTGCGCTTCTACGATATCTTCGATGCCGACGACGAGCTGCGCGGCAGCTTCTACCTAGACCTCTACGCTCGTGAGCACAAGCAGGGCGGGGCCTGGATGGATGTCTGTCTGGGTCGTCGCTACCGTCAGGATGGCTCGCTGCAAAAGCCGGTGGCCTACCTGACCTGCAACTTCAACGGCCCGGTGGATGGCAAGCCTGCGCTGTTCACCCACAACGAAGTGGTCACCCTGTTCCATGAGTTTGGCCACGGCATCCACCACATGCTGACCCGCATCGATGTGGCCGGTGTCGCCGGTATCAACGGCGTGGCCTGGGATGCGGTGGAGCTGCCGAGCCAGTTCCTGGAGAACTGGTGCTGGGAGTCCGAGGCGCTGGCCTTTATCTCCGGCCACTACGAGACCGGCGAGCCGCTGCCTGCCGATCTGCTGGAGAAGATGCTGACCGCCCGCAACTTCCAGGCGGCGATGCAGATGCTGCGCCAGCTGGAGTTCGCCCTGTTCGACTTCCGTCTCCATCAGGAGTTTGACCCGGCCAATCCGGCACAGCTTCCGGCGCTGCTGGATGAGGTACGCAGTCAGGTAGCCGTGATGACGCCACCGGCGTTCAATCGCTTCCAGCACAGCTTCTCCCACATCTTCGCGGGCGGCTATGCGGCGGGCTACTACAGCTACAAGTGGGCCGAGGTGCTCTCTGCCGATGCCTTCTCCCGCTTCGAGGAGGAGGGGATCTTCAACCCGGCGACCGGCCAATCCTTCCTGAAGAATATTCTGGAGAAGGGGGGCTCGAAGGAGCCGATGGAGCTGTTCCGAGCCTTCCGTGGTCGTGAGCCCAAGGTGGATGCGCTGTTGCGACACAGCGGGATCGCCGCCTGAGATTCCTGACCCGCCGCCTGTGTGAGCTTCAACCAGGTACACTATTTTGCGGCATAGTGGGATCGAGTCGTGATTTCTGCGACAAAAAGGGACCTTTTGGTCCCTTTTTTCAAGGCTTTTTAATATCTTGCTGATTGCATATTTGCACTGCCCACGGCTCTTCAGTAGAGTCGTGTTCTAACCTTCAAGGAGAGAAAGCCACTTGCCATGAGGCGAGCACTCGATTCCGTCTATCAAATCATCTCCAGTCTGGCTCATTCGAGCGGCCAGGGATATTTCGATACCTTTGTGAGTGAAATCGCCGCTGCTGTGATGGCTGATGTCGTCCTGATCGCCAGCAGGGAATCAAATGCTACCCACCTGACGGTTCAGGCTGCCCATCCCTCCTCTCTTGACCCCGATACCTTGACGCTGCCAATCACTGACTCTCCCGATGCCATTACCTGGCAGGAGGGGGAAGCCTGGTTCAGCGATCGTCTGTTGCAGCTGTTCCCCGCGATGCCGCTTGCCGATGCGTGGCAAGCCCAGGCCTACGCCGGGATCGCCCTCAAGGATGCGGATGGCGAGACCATAGGTATCTGCTGCCTGCTCTATCGTCAGCCGCAGGCAAATATGACCAAGGTGATGGGGCTGCTCCGGTTGCTGGGGCCGCTGGCCGGTCGCGAACTGGCGCTGATGCTGCAACGCCAGCTGCCGCAACTCTTGCCTGATACCCCCCATGTGCTGCAGAGCATGCTGTTTCAGGCCCCGGTGGGGATCGGCAAGCTCGATCTCACCGGCCGCATTCTCTGGGCCAATCCGGCTATCGAGAAGATGTTGGGCTATCCCCTCGACGAGCTGCTTCATCGCTCCATCTCCGACATCAATCACCCGGAGGATTGGCAGCGCAGCCTTGAGTGCTACGAAGAGATCCGGCGCGGCGAGCGCAGCAGTTTCACCCAGGAGAAGCGCTACTTCTGCAAGGGGGGCGAGATCCTGTGGGGGCGGGTGACTGTCACCCTGATCCGCGACGAGCAGCAGCAGCCGGACTACCTGATGGTGCTGCTGGAGAATATCGATCCCCTCAAGCGCCATGCGGAGCAGCTCAAGCTCTCCCACCGGGTCTACGACAACCTCTCAGAGGCCATTCTGGTGTGCGATGCCGACAGCCGCATCATCTCGGTCAACCCGGCCTTCGAGCAGATCACCGGCTACAGCAGCGACGAGGTGCGGGGCCAGCGTCCCAGCATGCTCAAGTCCGGGCTGCACGATCAGACCTTCTATGCCGACATGTACCACGCGCTGGAGCGGGTGGGGGTGTGGCGTGGCGAGGTGTGGAACAAGCGCAAGAACGGC
The DNA here is from genome assembly GCF_027706025.1 of Aeromonas sp. Y311-2. Taxonomy (NCBI): domain Bacteria; kingdom Pseudomonadati; phylum Pseudomonadota; class Gammaproteobacteria; order Aeromonadales; family Aeromonadaceae; genus Aeromonas; species Aeromonas sp. Y311-2. The sequence continues at coordinate 19,786 of NZ_JAPDCL010000026.1, forward strand.
AAGCTCTATCCGCAGCAGCTGATGATCAGCACCCTGCGTGAAGCCGGCAAAATCCAGCAATATATCGCCATTTTCAGCGATCTTTCCCAGACCAAAGTGGCAGAGCAGAAGATCGCGACCCAGGCCAACTACGACAACCTCACCAGCCTGCCCAACCGCTGGCTGTTTGGCCGCTGCCTCACCCGTTTCTGCGAGCGGGGCGAGCGCTTCGCGCTCATGGTGCTCGACCTCAACAACTTCAAGGCGGTCAACAACAGCATGGATCACCATGCTGGCGATGCCCTGCTGCGGGAGGTCTCGGATCGACTGGTGAGCCGGGTGCGCACCGAAGATCTGGTGGCCCGCATCGGTGGCGATGAGTTCGCGTTCCTGGTGCCCGGCATCGTCACCCGCCGTCAGGCCGAGGTGTTTGCCAAGCAGGTGATCGGCAGTTTCGCCCGCCCCTTTATGCTGGCCAACCAGCATCTCTATGTGACCGCGACCATCGGCATGACTCTCTGTCCGGTCGATGGCAGCGAGAGCGACGAGCTGCTGCGAAATGCCGAACAGGCGCTGTTTGCGGCCAAGCGGCAGGGACGGTTGCTCGGAGCCTACTGCTCATCCATGCGGGAAGAGGTGCGCCAGCGCCACCAGATGCAGCAGGATCTGGCCGAAGCGATCAAGCTGGAGCAGCTGACCATGGCCTACCAGCCGATCTGGGACAATCGCAGCGGACGGGTCGCCAAGCTGGAGGCGCTGGTGCGCTGGTATCACCCCCACTGGGGGCAGGTATCTCCTGCCGAGTTTATTCCGCTGGCGGAAGAGGCGGGATTGATTCAGGGGCTGGGTGCGCTGGTATTGTGGCAATCGTGCAGGGATCTGGCGCGGTTGCAGCAATCCGGCTTCCCTGATCTGCAGATGTCGATCAACCGCTCCACCATGGAGTTCCAGACCATCGACCCCGAGGCGAGTGAGTGGCTCAAGGTGATCCAGCACTTTGGGCTCGATCCTGCCGACATCGTCATCGAAATCACCGAATCTTTGCTGATGGAGAGCAGCGATCAGCACAGGGTGCGGATCGATGCCCTGCGCGAGGCGGGCTGCAAGCTGGCCATCGACGATTTCGGTACCGGCTACTCGGCCCTCAACTATCTGCGCACCTTCCCGGTCGATCTGGTCAAGATCGACCGCTCCTTCGTGCGCCATATCCCCTTCAATGAGCAGGATCGGATGCTGCTCGACGGCATCATCAACATAGTGCACAACCTCGGCATGCAGGTGGTGATCGAGGGGGTAGAGACCCGCGAGCAGCTCAACTTCCTCTGCCAGAAGGGGTGTGCCTTCACCCAAGGTTATCTGCTCAGCCGCCCGCTGGCCTATGACGATCTCATTGATTACCTCGCTCTCAACCGTCAGGGGATGAACCTCACTGTCGTGAGCTGATCCACCGCTTCTGTTATCATGGCCGCTTCTGTACGTGCCATGAGTCTGTCTCCTATGCCCCATATTCAGGTTTTCAGTGAAGTCCCCGCCCGTGATGGCGAGCTCGACGCCCTGCGTTTACGCCTTGCCGACGTGGAGTTTCCGGCTCCGTTTGCGCTGGTACTGACTGAAGAGAGACTGGAGCTGCGCAAGCTGGATGAGCCCAAGCTGGGTGCCGTCTATGTGGACTTCGTGGAAGGGGCGGTGGCACATCGCCGCAAGTTTGGCGGCGGTCGGGGCCAGTCCATCGCCAAGGCGGTGGGGCTCAAGGCCGGTGCCACACCGACCGTGGTGGATGCCACTGCCGGTCTGGGGCGCGACGCCTTCGTGCTCGCCTCCCTCGGTTGCAAGGTGACCCTGATCGAACGCAGCCCTGTGGTGGCTGCTCTGCTGCAGGATGGTCTGGCTCGAGCCGCCGAAGACCCGGAGATTGGCCCCTGGGTGCGTGAGCGGATGCAGTTGCTGCACGGCCCGGCGGTGGACAACTTGCTGGCGCTGCCGGAGCGGCCCGAGGTGATCTACCTCGACCCCATGTTCCCTCACAAGCAGAAGTCGGCGCTGGTGAAAAAAGAGATGCGGGTGTTCCAGTCGCTGGTGGGGCCGGATCTCGATGCGGATGCCTTGTTGCCGGCTGCCCTCAAGATGGCGAACAAGCGGGTGGTGGTGAAGCGGCCGGACTACGCCGGCTGGCTCAACGAACAGAAGCCCAGCATGGCCATCGAGACCAAGAGCAACCGCTTCGATGTCTATGTGATGGCGGCATTGGCGGCGGGTTAACGGCCGGTGCGAGCCGCAGATGCAAAAAGGAGGGCCAACGTCATGTTGTCCCTCCTTTTTCGTAATGGATTCAGTTGGTTGGCGCGAAGCGGATCAGCTTCTCTTCCCCTTGCCAGTTCAGGCGCAGGGTCGCCAGTTCTGCCAGACTGAGCAGCTCGCCACTGTGCAGCAACAGATACTCGACCCCTTCGCTGGCTTCGATGGTGCGGATCTTGTCATCCCGCTGGCGACCATCGCGGCTGGTGAGGGTCACCGGCAGTTGCCAGCTGGCAGCAATTTCGAGCCAGTCGTAGAGATCGCAGCTGATGGGTTGATAATCGGGCATGATCGGCTCCAAAACAGGTAGGTTGCTGAGTCAGGCTTCCTGTACTCGGGTCGGCCAGCCCATCTTCTGCTGGCGTTCCACTTCAAAGCGCAGCTCGCTGGCACGCAGGTAGTGTTCATCCATCCAGCCCTTGGGCAGGGTCAGGGTCAGTGACTCCTCTTCTGCCTGCAGGGTGAAGCTGGGCACTGTGCCCTGGGTGCGGCGCATGCAGAGGATCAGCGCGATGCGCAGGATACGGGCCAGGCGGATCGCCTGACGACCGGTGACTGCACCCTGTTTCTCCAGCGGTTCCAGCTTGAATTCGTCCCGCTGGTTGAACAGCAGGGCCGACAACAGCTTCTTTTGCGCAGGGGTAAAGCCCGGCATGTCGATGTTGTCGATGATGTAGGCGGCGTGTTGCGGCGCCTTCTTGTATTCGATACAGAGGCCGATCTCGTGCAGCAGGGCGGCATAACGCAAGATCGGGCGACCGTAGCGTTTGGAGAGTCGCCAGGCCGGTTGCAGCTGGTTGAACGCCTCGACGGCGGTATCGCGCACCCGTTCGGCGTGCTCTTTATCCAGCTGATAGCGGCTGATCAGGCTGTCGGCGGTGCGATCCCGGGCATCACAGTCGTGATTGTTGCCCAGCAGACCGTAGATCAGTCCTTCACGCAGGGCGCCACCCGCGAGGGTCATGCTCTCGATATCGAGGGTTTCGAAGATGGCAATCAGGATGGCGAGGCCGGAGGGGAACACGGTCAGCCGTTCGGCCGCCAGCCCTTCCAGCTGCAGCCGGTCGAGCTTGCCGCAGGCGATGGCCTGACCCATCAGTTCCTGCAGTTTCGGCAGGGTGACCCGTTCGCTCTTCCCTTGCGCCAGCATGATCTCTTGCAGCGCCTGTACCGTGCCTGAGGCGCCAACGCAGGTGCGCCAGCCGAGGATGCGGTAATCTTCCGCCACCTTCTCCAGCACCGCCTTGGCGGCAGCAATCGCCTGCTCGAAACGGGCTTCAGAGAGCTCGCCATCACCAAAGTGATTGTTGAGCCAAGTGACGCAGCCCATGTGCAGGCTGTTGAGCAGTTTTGCTTCGCTATGTTCGCCAATCACCAGTTCGGTACTGGCACCGCCGATGTCGATCACCAGCCGGTTGCCTTCCCCGGCAGAGGTCCAGGAGACCCCTTCATAGATGGTCTTGGCCTCTTCCTCGCCCGAGATGATCTCGATGCTGTGGTTGAGCACCCGTTCCGCTTCGCTGAGGAACTCGTCGACGTTGGTGGCAAGCCGCAAGGTTGCGGTGCCCACCACCCGGATGTTGTCGGCCGGAATGTCCTGCAACTGTTCGGAGAAGAGACGCAAACAGTCCCAGCCCCGCTCCATGGCGGCACGGCTGAGACGAAATTCCGGATCGAGCCCGGCTGCGAGGCGAACCTTGCGCTTGACCTTGGCGACGGTGCGCAGGGCACCGGCGACCTCGCGCACCACCAGCATATGAAAGCTGTTGGAGCCGAGGTCGATAGCGGCATAGAGAGGCGAGTTGTGCAACGGGCCTGTCCTTAGCTCTTGCGCGGCGGACGACGACGGTTGTTGCTGTTGCCACCGCCCTGACGATCCCGCATGTTGCGGTTCACCGGCTGACGGTTGCGGAACACCCGTTTCGGCGGGGTCACATCATCCAGCAGCGCTTCGCGATCATATTTGCTGACCGGAATGGCGTGGTGGATGTACTCCTCGATGGCCGGCAGGTTGAAGGCATAGTCTTCACAGGCCAGGCTGATGGAGTGACCGCTCTTGCCGGCACGACCGGTACGACCGATACGGTGTACATAGTCTTCGGCGTCGTCGGGCAGGTCATAGTTGAAGACGTGGGTCACGTCAGGGATGTGCAGACCACGGGCGGCCACGTCGGTGGCGACCAGAATATCGAGCGCACCCTTGGTGAAATCCTCGAGGATCTTCATCCGCTTCTTCTGCGGCACGTCACCGGTCAGCAGACCGACGCGGTGGCCGTCATTCTCCAGCCAGGCATGGACGTCTTCACAGACATGCTTGGTGTTGGCGAAGACGATGGCTTTTTCCGGCCACTCCTCTTCCATCAGGGAGAGCAGCAGCAACATCTTGTCTTCGTTGGAGGGGTAGAACAGCTCCTCCTTGATCCGCACGCCGGTCATCTGCTCCGGCTCGACCTGCACATGTTCCGGATGGTTCATGTGTTCGTAGGCCAGCTCCTGCACACGCAGGGAGAGGGTTGCGGAAAACAGCATGCTCAGACGCTCGGTCGCGGGCGGCATGCGGCGGAACAGGAAGCGGATGTCCTTGATGAAGCCCAGATCGAACATGCGATCCGCTTCGTCCAGTACCACGACCTGAATGTTGCTCAGATCGATCACCTTGGATTTGAAGTAGTCGATGATGCGGCCGGTGGTGCCGATCAGGATGTCGACGCCCTGCTCCAGCACGGCCAGCTGCTTGTCGTAACCTTCGCCACCGTAGGCGAGGCCGAGTTTCAGGCCGGTAGAAGCAGCGATGCTGTCGGCATCGTTATAGATCTGTACTGCCAGTTCCCGGGTGGGTGCCATGATGATGGCTCTGGGTTGATTAACCAGACGGGGCTTGGTCAGCGGGTGAGTCAGCAAATAGTTGAATGTCGCGGCCAGGAAGGCAATGGTCTTGCCGGTTCCTGTCTGGGCCTGACCGGCGAGGTCATGACCTTCTACCAGCAGTGGCAGAGACAGTGCCTGGATGGGCGTGCAATAGTGAAATCCCTTTGATTCCAGACCAGCCAGAACTTCGGGTTCGAGGCCCATTTGGGCGAATTTGTCGGTCGTTAAGTGTGTTTTGCTCATGGCGGTAGGTTATCAGGTTAGGCTTGCAATAATAAACAGGATCATTTCAAATAGGGCAACTATTGCCTTTGTTGATATGTCAATAAAGCCTTAATTACTGACTGGAGTTGGAGATGAGTGACAAGATTGTTCAGCTGAGCGATGCCAGCTTCGAGGCAGATGTAATCAAAGCCGATGGCGCCGTTCTGGTCGACTTCTGGGCCGAGTGGTGTGGTCCGTGCAAGATGATTGCCCCGATCCTGGAAGAAGTTGCCCAAGAGTACGAAGGTCGCGTGACCGTAGCCAAACTGAACATCGACCATAACTCTGATACTCCGCCCAAGTACGGCATTCGTGGTATCCCGACCCTCTTGCTGTTCAAGAATGGCGAAGTGGCAGCGACTAAGGTCGGTGCACTGTCCAAGACTCAGCTGAAAGAGTTCTTGGACGGCAACCTGTAATAATTAAAGAGGAGCGCATTGCAATAATGCGCTCCTTGTGTTTTATCACCTAGACGCTCATCCCGATTGGTGCTAGTTTATCGCTCGTTTGCTAACCTTTTTGCCTGACTCTTTGCTAACCACAGCCTGGCAATCAAATCCGATCAGCATCAATCCAGCAGACTGTCTCCTCATTTCAATCCTTGCTTACAGACTTTCACCACTATGAATCTGACTGAATTAAAGAACACTCCTGTGTCCGAGCTGGTCAAGCTTGGCGAATCCATGGGGTTGGAAAATCTGGCTCGGGCGCACAAGAAAGATATTATTTTTGCAATCCTCAAGGCGCACGCCAAGGGTGGTGAAGATATCTTTGGCGACGGTGTGCTGGAAATCCTGACCGATGGTTTCGGCTTCCTGCGCAGTGCAGACGGCTCCTATCTGGCAGGCCCGGACGATATCTACGTCTCCCCGAGCCAGATCCGCCGCTTCAACCTGCGTACCGGCGATACCATCTCCGGCAAGATCCGGCCACCGAAAGAGGGCGAACGCTACTTCGCACTGCTCAAGGTCAATGAGGTCAACTACGACCGTCCGGAAAACTCCCGCAACAAGATCCTGTTTGAAAACCTTACCCCCCTGCATGCCAACGAACGTCTGCGTATGGAACGGGGTAATGGCTCTACCGAAGATATCACCGCCCGTGTACTGGACCTGGCTTCCCCCATCGGTAAAGGCCAGCGTGGCCTGATCGTGGCGCCGCCCAAGGCCGGTAAGACCATGCTGCTGCAGAACATCGCCCAGAGCATCGCCTACAACCACCCGGACTGTGAACTGATCGTTCTGCTGATCGACGAGCGTCCGGAAGAGGTGACCGAGATGCAGCGGATGGTGAAAGGTGAAGTGATCGCTTCCACCTTTGACGAACCTGCTTCCCGTCACGTTCAGGTTGCCGAAATGGTGATCGAGAAGGCCAAGCGCCTGGTCGAACACAAGAAAGACGTGGTGATCCTGCTGGACTCCATCACCCGTTTGGCCCGTGCCTACAACACCGTTATCCCGTCATCCGGCAAGGTACTGACCGGTGGTGTGGATGCCAACGCCCTGCACCGTCCCAAGCGCTTCTTCGGCGCCGCGCGTAATGTTGAAGAGGGCGGCAGCCTGACCATCATCGCTACCGCGCTGATCGATACCGGTTCCAAAATGGACGAGGTTATCTACGAAGAGTTCAAGGGTACCGGCAACATGGAACTGCATCTCTCGCGCAAGATTGCCGAGAAGCGCGTCTACCCGGCCATCGACATCACCCGCTCAGGCACCCGTAAGGAAGAGCTGCTCACCTCAGGTGACGAGCTGCAGAAGATGTGGATCCTGCGCAAGATTGTCCACCCGATGGGCGAGATCGACGGTATCGAATTCCTCATCGACAAGCTGGCGATGACCAAGACCAACGACGAGTTCTTCGACGCCATGCGGCGCCAGCAGAAGTAAGTCCGGTCAGAAAATGACGAAACCGCGGCTCTGGTCGCGGTTTTTGTTTATCTGTTTTCCGGTCGCCCTAGTAGTATGAGATCCCGATGTCACATGGATGGAGACGTCATGAAGCCTGTTTTCTGGTTATTGTTGGGGTTGCTGAGTGCAATGCTTGCCTGCGCGCAGAGTGCTCCGGTCGCGGTGACAGCCGAGACGTTGCAGACGCACCAGCGCTATCTGGCGGGCCGTCTGCAGGAGGGGCAATTTGCAGCCATCGACTCTCTGCTGGCGACCCTGAGTCGCGAGCGGCGGGAGTTCCTGCTGTTGCAACTGCTGCGGGATATTCCCGCTACCACCCCTGCATCCCCTGCGTTGCAACAGTGGGTCGAGGCTCAGGCCGACAAGGCCCCCGAGTGGCTCATGGAGCAGCAGGTCGACGGTTTTCTGGTGCAGCAACCTGTCTATGATTTTGCCGCGCAGGCCCGTCAGCTGCTGGGGGAGTGGCAGCTGCAATCACTGATGCACCGCTATCGACAGCAGCTTGTCCAGGGCAGCTTCCAGCTAAAGTCCATCTACTACAGCAGTAACCCCGATCTCGCCATGCAGCAGCAAGCCCTGTTGCTGGCCCTCGACACCTTGCCGCAGCCGATCTGGATGCGGGAGGCGCAAGCGCTGGCCAGCCAAAATATCTATCTGCCCGACAATCACCTGTTGTTCCATCTGTTGCAGCGCACCGGGGAACCGGCGCTCTATAGCATGCTGTGGCGGCGGCCGGCAGATCAGGATGCGCTGCGTGCACTCTCTACCATCAACCGCTTCCATCACGGCAGTGCTGCCAGCGATCTGCTGATTGCCGCCAGTGGCAACGAGGGATTGAAGGGGGCCGCCCTGCGTCAGCTGAGCGCGCTCTCGCCCTTGCCGCCGCAGGCCCAGAAATACCTGCTGGCGGAACTCTCCAACCGTCAATACGGGGCGCTGGTGGCCGGTCTGTTGATGGAGGTGGACGAGCCCCAGCTGCTCTCTGCGCTGGCCAGACGCCTCGGCCAGCGTGACATGCCACCCATTGCACCGAGTCTGCTGCCCGATTCGGGTACACCCGATGGGCAGCCAGGGTTATAATGCGTGACCTCCTGAACCCGGTTGGGAACTTGCATGAAATACAAGGATTTGCGTGATTTCATCGCGCAGCTGGAACAAAACGGACAACTCAAGCGCATCACCCGCGAGATAGATCCCTATCTGGAGATGACCGAGATCAGCGATCGCACCCTGCGTGCGGGTGGCCCGGCTCTGCTGTTCGAAAATCCCAAAGGCTACACCATGCCGGTGCTGACCAACCTGTTCGGTACCCCGGATCGGGTTGCCATGGGCATGGGCCAGCCCGATGTGGGCGCCCTGCGTCAGGTCGGGGTCTGGCTCTCCTATCTCAAGGAGCCCGAGCCGCCCAAGGGATTCAAGGAGCTGATGGAGAAGCTGCCGATCTTCAAGCAGGTGCTCAACATGCCGACCAAGCGCCTCTCTTCCGCCCCCTGCCAGCAGGTGGTGCAGGAGGGAGATGCGGTCGATCTCGACCAGATCCCGATCCAGCACTGCTGGCCCGGCGATGTGGCGCCGCTGGTCACCTGGGGCCTCACCATCACCCGTGGCCCCTACAAGAAGCGCCAGAACCTCGGCATCTATCGCCAGCAGAAGATCGCCAAAAACAAGCTGATCATGCGCTGGCTGGATCATCGTGGCGGTGCCATCGATTTTCGCGAGTGGCAGGAGGCCCATCCCGGTGAGCGATTTCCGGTGGTGGTGGCACTCGGTGCCGATCCCGCGACCATTCTCGGCGCGGTGACGCCGGTGCCGGATACTCTCTCCGAATATGCCTTTGCCGGTCTGCTGCGTGGCAGCCGTACCGAGGTGATCAAGGCCATCAGCTGCGATCTGGAGGTGCCCGCCAGCGCCGAGATCGTGCTGGAAGGGTATCTGGAGCCGGGTGAGATGGCGCCGGAAGGCCCTTATGGCGACCACACCGGCTACTACAACGAGGTGGACGACTTCCCGGTCTTCACCATCACCCACATCACCAAGCGGCGCGATGCCATCTATCACAGCACCTACACCGGCCGTCCGCCCGATGAACCGGCGGTGCTGGGTCTGGCGCTGAACGAGGTGTTCGTGCCGCTGCTGCAGAAGCAGTTCCCCGAGATTGTGGACTTCTATCTGCCGCCGGAGGGGTGCTCCTACCGGATGGCGGTGGTGACCATCAAGAAGCGTTACCCGGGCCACGCCAAGCGGGTGATGCTGGGAGTCTGGTCATTCCTGCGCCAGTTCATGTACACCAAGTTCGTGGTGGTGTGTGACGATGACGTCAACGCTCGCGACTGGAAGGATGTGATCTGGGCCATCACCACCCGGATGGACCCGGCACGGGACACCACCTTGATCGAGCACACCCCGATCGACTATCTGGACTTCGCCTCGCCGGTCTCCGGCCTCGGCTCCAAAATGGGGCTGGATGCCACCAACAAGTGGCCGGGAGAGACCAATCGGGAGTGGGGTCAGCCCATAGTTCAGGATGAGGCGGTGAAGCAGAAGGTCGATGCCATCTGGGATGAGCTCAATATCCTCGGATGAGGCGAACATGACAGCTTTGCTGCAAAAAGTGATGCGATCCGCACTGATTTGAGTATTCTCGACTGACGGGGCCAGGGCTGCTGGTCGTCACTCCATAGTGAAACAATGAGCGAAGCGGGCCGAGCGAGCCCGCCACAAGGACAAGAATGCAACGTATCAAATGCCGCGTAGAGGAACTGCGCGAATATGTCGACACCATCTGGCATGTGGCCCTGACGCCGCAGCAAGCGATCAGCTTCAAGCCGGGCCAGTATCTGCTGGTGGTGATGAGCGATTCGGACAAGCGCCCCTTCTCCATCGCCAACTCGCCGACCCGCCCGGGCGTGCTGGAGCTGCAAATCGGTGCTACTCCCGAGAACGCCTACGCCGGTCAGGTGCTGGCCCGCATGCGCGAGCAGGGGGAGATCGAGGTCGAATTGCCGGCTGGCAAGGCGTTCCTGCGCGATGAATCCCCCCGTCCGCTGATCCTGATGGCGGGCGGCACCGGTTTCTCTTACGCCCGCTCCATTCTGGAGTACCTGATCGACACGGGCAGCAAGCGTCCGGTGTTCTTCTACTGGGGTGTGCGTCAGGCTCACTGGCTCTATGAGCTGGAGCAGATGCAGCAGTGGGAGCGTGACTATGCACCGCTCACCTTCATTCCGGTGGTGCAGGAGCCTGAGGCTGACTGGACCGGCAAGAGCGGGCTGGTGCACAAGGCGATCATGGATGACTTCGTCAGCCTCCACGACTACGACATCTATGTCGCCGGCCGTTTCGAGATGGCGGGTGCCGCGCGGGAGGAGTTCAAGATCCTTGGCGCCGAGCCGGAGCGCATCTTTGGTGATGCCTACGAATTTATCTGACGGGATCCCCGTCTGGATGACGCAGCCCCCGGTTTGGCCGGGGGCTTTTGTTTTTAGGGCTGCCGCAGTACCGGATCATCCCGAATGAGCGGATTATCGCGGCGTTATCCCATTATTTTTCAATATTTTGGCTATGAGTGGCTACTAATCGAGCCTAGCTGATGGCATCTTTGTGGGGGATTGACAAGAGCATCCATAGAGCAAGCACAAGGAGGGGCAGTGTTGAGTGAAGAGGGCAGGGCATCTGCGGAGGATGACAGGGGAGAGACAGGCTCTGTCGAGCGGGTCGCAACGCTGATCCCGTCCCCTCATGGCGGTGAAATGGCCCGTTTGCAGGCAGAGATCGCCGCTTTGAAGCATGAAAATGGCTTGTTGCAGGAGAAGCTCAATGCCGCCCTCGATGGCACCGGCATTTGTCTCTGGCAGGGCACCATTCCCACCGGCGAGCTGCGGGTCTTCAATCTGCAGAACTTTCAGGCCGGTGACATGGCCCCTCATTTCGATCAGTGGAGCGCCAAGCTCCATCCCGACGATCGCGCCCATGCCATGGGCAACTACTTTGCCCACCTTGAGGGGAAAACCCCCTTCTATGAAGCCGAATACCGCACCATCAACCCGCAAGGCGAGGTCACCTGGCTGTGGGATAGGGGACGGGTCGTCGATCGGGATGGCGATGGCAAGCCGCTGCGGATCATGGGCTCCCATATCGATATCACCCAGCGCAAGGCTTATGAGCAACGACTGGCGGAGCGTGCCAACAGCGACGCGCTGACCGGCTTGCTCAACCGGCAGGGGTTTGGCAAGGCGTTTGCCCAGCTACAGCCGCAAGGGGCGGGGGCGCTGCTCTTTATCGATCTGGATGATTTCAAGGGGATCAATGACCAGCTGGGGCACGCCTGCGGCGATCTGGTGTTGCAGCAGATGGCGGACTGGCTGCGCCTTATTATGCCTGGCTCGGCGCTATGTGGCCGTTACGGCGGCGACGAGTTTGTGGTGCATCTGCACCGGGATGTGTCGAGCCATGGCCTGGCGCAACTGGCTGACGCCCTGATCAGCCGGATGCACGGCTATGTGCCCAAACCCGGTTGCCCGCAACGGGTGGGGCTGAGTATCGGCATCGCCCTGTGGGAAGAGGAGCCATTGAGCTTCCGGCAGGCATTGGAGGTTGCCGACCGTGCCATGTATGAGGCCAAGGCACGCGGCAAGCGGGCCTGGTATCTGCTTCAGGTGTGATGTTTTTTACAGGTTCAATACAAAGCAAAAACCCCAGCCGAGCTGGGGTTTTTGTTATTCGCCTTTGGCGCCGACCTGCTGCTCGAGCTGAGCCAGCTTGCTTTCGAGGGCGGCCAGTTTTTCACGGGTACGCAGCAGCACCTTGGTCTGCACGTCGAACTCTTCGCGGCTGACCAGATCCAGCTTGCCCAGCTGGGCCTGCAGTACCTGACGCATCTTCTTCTCGGCCTCTTCACCCATGCTGCGAATGCCGGGCGGCAGGGAGTTGTGCACCTGCTTGGCGATCTCTTCCAGTTTCTTCGGGTCGATCATGATGTCCTCCTTAAGCGTTGGCGGACATTCTACCGACAATTCCCTCACTTTGCCGAGATCGCGGCGGCTTTTTAGTCGTGATGGTGCCCGCTGGCTGGTCGGGTCTGGTGATGGGGCTACAACTGCTACCCTTGCGCCCCTTTGTTAACCTGAAACCATGACATGCACCACAAAGCTGAGCCAGAACTGTCCGGCATGAGTCTTATTTGGTGTTGGTTTTATGTTAACGTTTTGCAGTCGAGGTCGTGATGACCCCGTTGGCTTGTGATGGATAACAACCTTATAAAAAGAGAATAAAAAATGAAGAAGAAGCTAATTTATGCAGCTGTTGTCAGCGCCCTGCTGGCCGGATGTGGTGGAGATGACAACAAGGGAGACACCACCAGCTCCCTCGACTACGTCCTGAGTGGCGCCAACGGGGTGCGCCCGAGTGTGCTGGCCCCCCGAGCCAGCGACGGTACCCTGAAGTTTTCGACAGAAACGGCTGATCTGTCGAACCCGGTATCTGCCCTATCCACCCTTGATGGCTGGTCAACCACCCAACCCGTCCAGCTGGTACCGGCGACCGTGACCGGTGTCTCTGTGCCGGCACCGGCGGCCAGCGAGTATGCTTCTGCCGTTGCGCCCCTCTACCTGCTCGAGCTCACGCTGGATCCGGTCACTCTGCAACCCAACGGAGTCAAGGGCGGCAAGCCACTGGTTTATGGGACCGACTTTGTGGTCACTGGCGGGGACGGCAAGCTCAATCTGGTTCCGCTCAAGCCGCTCAATCCCTCTTCTTACTACATGATCGTGGCGACCGATGCCCTCAAGGACAGTCGCGGCACACCGCTCAGGGCGGGAGGCGATTACAGCAGCTTCAAATCGACAGCTGGCGCAACTACTCAGGAGCAGACCATCAACGGCCTGATCTCGCTGCAGGAAGGTCTGTTCAAAGCGGCCACCGGGATCACCAGCGATCGGGTGATCTTCTCCGACTGGTTTGCCACCCAATCTGGTGCCGATGTGCTGCTGGCAGTGAAAAGTGCCGCTGCTTCGGTGCTGAAGAGCCCGAGCCTGGACGCCGCGGTGCTGTGGAAACAGGATGCCAAGGGCAACACCAGCCTGCCAGCAACCTATACCATCAACGGTCTTAATGGCGGGGTGGATTTTCTGACCCAGCTGGCGAATGAGCAATTCTTGCCGCAGAAAGATCGTGATGCGATTGCTGCCGCTGTGGCGGCTAATGGCATCCTAAACGGGGTCGCAGCGGTGACCAAGGTGTATACCGGTACCGTCAAGCTCCCTTACTTCCTCTCTACTCCAGCGATAGCAGGCTCCTGGGACAAGGCCAAGACCCAATCCTGGCACGGCGCCATTCCCAGCCTCTATACCATCGCCAACGCGCTGAAAGCGGGTGATACCGAGGTGATCGGTGGGCTGGTCGGGGCGGGCGTGGACCCGGCATTGCTGGGTGAGCTGATCGCCGACCCGAGCCGTCAGAGTGAACTGCTGACCGAGGCGAGCAAGCTGATCGGGGTGACCCTCACCTCTGGTGGCAAGCCGCTGGATGCCGAGCGCAATATCGGCCGTTTCAACCCGTTGCCGACCCTGAGCGAAGTACAATCGGTACCGCTGCGGATCTTCGCACCGACGACCAACTTGAGCACTGTCACTGATGTGATCATCTATCAGCACGGCGTCACCTCCATCAAGGAGAACGCCTATGCGCTGGCGCTGGGCCAGATAGGTGCCGGGTTAGACCCATCAGTGAACAAGGTGGTTGCTGTGGTGGTGATCGATCACCCGCTGCACGGCGAACGTGGCTACGCCCTGAGCAACAGCATGGCGACGGTGACCACATCGGAGAACCCGCTCCCCTATCTGAACCTCAACTATCTGACGGTGGCGCGGGACAATCTGAAACAGAGCGTGGCCGATCTGCTGGGACTGCGACTGGCTGTCGGTCTGGCCAACACCCAGGGATTGGGTGGCCAATTGGGTGGTGCCGGTCTGAAAGTTCACTTCCTCGGTCACTCACTTGGTGCCATTACCGGGGCCAATCTGCTGGCTGTCGCCAACCAGACCACCGGCAGTGCTCAGGCTGATGCCTTGTTCAAGTTCGATACCGGTGGTCTGGCGATGCCGGGTGGCGGCATCGCGCCGCTGTTGCTCAACTCGCCGAGCTTCGGGCCGACCATCAAGATGAGCGTGCTTACCTCGGGCAGTCCGGCGCTGAAAGCGGGCTTTACCGCCTATGCACCTAATTGCAAAACGGCTGCCGCCACTTGCTTCGTCAACGAGTTCCTGCCCAGTCTGGATGCGGCCACGCAGGCGGGTGCGGCGAGCACCTTGCAGAGCTATACCTTTGCCGCCCAGTCAGTGCTGGACTCTGCGGACCCGATCAATCTGGGCAGTGGCGTCGCCAAGAGCTTCCCGCTGTTCGCCACCGAAATTGTGGGCGATGGTGCCCTCAACCTTCCGGATCAAGTGATCCCCAACAGCATCGCCTCTGCTCCGCTGGGTGGCACCGAGCCGCTGTTCCGGGTGTTGGGTTTGCAAGAGCTGAAAGGGTCCGGCGTGCTCCCGGCGGGTCACCATGCTGCGCGCTTCCTGAAAGGGGGCCATAGCTCGCTGCTGGCTCCTGACGAGAACTTCGATCAGGCTGGCGCGGTCACCACCGAGATCCAGACCCAGTTCGCCAGCTTCTTTATGAGTGGCGGTGCGGCGGTCAAGGTGACTGACGACACCCTGATCAAGCAGTAACTGCCCATCGCGTAAAAAACGCCGCCCCTCGGGGCGGCGTTCTCGTTTCTGCAACTGCTGAAAAATCAGGTCGGCTGGTGGTTGCGATCCAGCCAGCCTTGCAGCAGGCCGACCAGCAGGCCGGTCAGGTGGGCGATGTTGGCGGTGCTGGTGCCGAGCATGTCAAAGAAGCCGAGCACCATCCAGAACAGCATAAAGCCCATCAGCGCCGGTGGCAGAGTGAGGCCGCAGGCCGGTTGCAGCTTGCTGCGTAGCCAGCAGTAGCCGAGCAGGGCATAGACCACGCCGGAGAGACCGCCAAACAGCGGGCCGCTGGCAAAGAACTCGGCGATATTGGGCAGGGCGGCGCCCACCAGCAGCAGGATCAGCAGCTTGCCGCTGCCGAGGCGCTGCTCGATCTGGCCGCCGAGATACCACCACCACAGCAAGTTGAACACCAGATGGAGCACCGAGAAGTGGATCAGGGCGGGGGTGAAATAACGCCACGCCTGCCAGTCGGTGAACTGGGCCAGCGTCGGGTGGAATGCCAGTTCATCGTAGATTGGCAGGCCGATGGCCTCGATCCCGTAGATGGCGAGACAGGCGATGATCACCACCAGCGTCAGTGGCCCCGCCTGATGGAGGAAATCGGTGATGGGGTCCGTCATCCCCTTGCTGTAGTCGATGCGGGCATCGGCGCGGCCGGATTGCCAGGAGGCTTCCATATAGCGCGGGTGGCCCGGCTCGGCCAGAAAGCGCTTCACCTCCAGCTGGGCCTGAGCGAGGCGTTGCTCGTCCGCCAGCCAGATGGTGACCCCCAGCTCGGACTGGGTCAGCTCGCAGGAGATGCCCAGCGTCGCCAGATAGTCCACCAGCGCCTGCGCCATGCGGGCATTGTCGAGCACCAGCAGCTGGATCATGCCTCGCCTGCCTCGATGGGAAACTCCCGGCGCCACGCCTCGAAGCCGCCATCCATGCTGTAGACCTCGTCATAACCCTGTTGCAGCAGGTATTGGGCCGCCCCCTGACTGCTGTTGCCGTGATAGCACATCACGATGACCGGGGTATCGAAATCCACTTCATTCATAAAGCGCACCAGCGTGCCATTGGTGAGGTGGAAGGCGCCGACCGCGTGGGCCGCTTCAAAGGATTGCGGGTCGCGAATATCCACCAGACGGGCTTCACCCGAGCTCAGTTTCTGGTGGGCATCATGGGCATTGATATGGGCAAACTGGTCCATCGGGATGTCCTGCGAATAGGTTGATTACGGGCCAGTGTACCGCAAGCTTGGGCGCAAACTAACCCCACAAAAGATAAGGGAGCCAGCGGCTCCCTTGTTGATATGGCATGCGGGGCAGTGGGTTAACCGCCCAGATAGGCCTGCCGCACTGCCGGGTTGGCCAGCAGGGCGGCGCCCGTGTCTTGCAGCACCACGTGGCCGTTCTCCAGCACATAACCGCGGTCGGCCAGCTTGAGCGCCTGGTTGGCGTTCTGCTCCACCAGAAAGATGGTCATCCCCTTCTGGCGCAACTGCTCTATGGTGTCGAAGATCTGCTGGATGACGATGGGGGCCAGCCCCAGCGAGGGTTCATCCAGCAGCAGCAAGCGCGGCTTGCTCATCAGGGCGCGGCCGATGGCCAGCATCTGTTGCTCGCCGCCGGACATGGTGCCTGCCCGCTGTTCCAGTCGCTCATGCAGGCGCGGGAACAGGGTAAAAACCTGATCCAGCAGGCCATGCTGCTCGGCCTTGTCAACGAAGAAGGCGCCCATCAGCAGGTTCTCCTCCACCGTCAGGCGGGCGAAGATACGGCGCCCCTCCGGCACCACGGCGATATCCTTGCGCATGATGCGGGCGGTGGTGAGGGAGCTGATCTGTTCCCCCTCAAACCAGATGGAGCCGCTGCTGGGCTTGGGTTCGCCGCAGAGGGTCATCAGCAGGGTGGTCTTGCCTGCGCCGTTGGCGCCGATCAGGGTGACGATTTCCCCCTCTTTCACCTCGACGCTGACATCGTGCAATGCCTGAATTTTGCCGTAGTGGGTCGATACGTTGCGAAGTTCTAACATCTTGTTGTCCTTACGACTCGCCCAGATAGGCCTTGATCACTGCCGGGTTGTTACGGATCTCATCCGGCTTGCCATGGGCCAGCGGGGTGCCCTGGCTGACCACGAAGATGCGGTTGGAGATGCCCATCACCAGCTTCATATCGTGCTCGATCAGCAGCACCGAGACCCCGAACTCGTCCCGCAGGCTCATGATCAGCTCATCCAGCTCGTCGGTCTCCTTCGGGTTGAGACCGGCGGCCGGTTCGTCCAGCATCAGCAGCTCGGGACGGGTCGCCATGCAGCGGGCGATCTCGAGGCGGCGCTGCTGACCGTAGGCCAGATTACCGGCGGCGCGGTTGGCAAGATCTTTGAGGCCCACTTTATCCAGCCAGAAGGCGGCCCGCTCCAGCCCCTCCTGTTCCGCCCGGCGGAAGGCCGGGGTCTTGAACAGACCGGCGATAAAGCTGGTGTTGAGGTGCTGGTGCTGGGCAACCAGCAGGTTCTCCACCGCTGTCATCTCCTTGAACAGCCGCACGTGCTGGAAGGTACGCACAATCCCCTTGCGGGCGATGAGATGGCCGGGCAGCCCCTGGATCTCCTCACCCTTGTAGCGGATGGTGCCGCCGCTCGGACAGTAGAAGCCGGTCAGGCAGTTGAAGATGGTGGTCTTGCCCGCACCGTTGGGGCCGATGATGGAGATCACCTCGCCCTTGTCGATATCCAGTTTGACCCCGTTGACGGCCAGCAGGCCCCCGAAGCGCATCGACAGATCAGAGACTTCCATTAACTTCTGATGTGTACTCATTTCTTCAACTCCAGATGCGGACGGGTCATCGGCAGCAATCCCTGTGGCCGCCAGATCATCATGAACACCATCAAGAGGCCGAACATCAGCATGCGATACTCGTTGAACTCGCGGGCCAGCTCCGGCAGCACCGTCATCACGATGGCAGCCAGCACCACCCCGATCTGGGAGCCCATGCCACCCAGCACCACAATCGCCAGCACAATGGCCGATTCGATAAAGACGAAGGATTCCGGGCTGATAAAGCCCTGCCGCGAGGCAAAGAAGCTGCCGGCAAAGCCCGCGAAGGTGGCGCCTATGGTGAAGGCGGTCAGCTTGATGATGGTGGGGTTGAGCCCCAGCGATTTGCAGGCGATTTCGTCCTCCCGCAGCGCTTCCCAGGCGCGGCCAAGGGGCATCCGCAGCAGGCGGTTGATGACAAACAGGGTCACCACCACCAGCACCAGCGCCATCAGGTAGAGGAAGATCACCTTGTGGTTGGCGTTGTAGGTAATGCCGAAGAAGTTGTGGAAGGTATCAAAGCCCCCATCCTTGACGGTGCGGTTGAACTCCAGACCCCCCAGCGTCGGCTTGGGAATGCCGGATATACCGTTCGGGCCGCCGGTCAGGGTGGTCATATTGTTGAGCAGAATGCGGATGATCTCGCCAAAACCGAGGGTGACGATGGCCAGATAGTCCCCCCGCAGCCGCAGCACCGGGAAACCGAGCAGGAAGCCGAAGGTGGCGGCCATCAGTCCGGCGATGGGCAGGCACTCCCAGAAGCTCAGCCCGAAGTAGGTGTTGAGCAGGGCATAGCTGTAGGCGCCGACTGCGTAGAAGCCGACATAGCCGAGATCGAGCAGGCCGGCGAGGCCGACCACCACGTTCAGCCCCAGCCCCAGCATGATGTAAATCAGGGTAAGGGTGGCGAGATCGATGGCGCCGCGAGAGGCCATAAAGGGCCAGCTCACCGCGAACAGCAGTACCAGCACGGCGGTGAGGTTATAGAGCTTGGGCGCCTCTTCCGGGCTCGGTAGCACCAGCTTGGTGAAGCCGACCGAGAAACCGCTGATGGAGGCCTGAAACAGCTTGGCAATCTGGCCGCGCAGCATCTGGAACCAGAAAACGAGGGTGGCGCCCCCCAGTAGCCAGGCCAGCGACACATCGAGGCGGCTCACTACCTGCAGGCTGGAGCCATCGGTCTCCAGCTTGAAGCCGAGCAGCCAGAAGGAGAGCACCAGCAGCACCAGGCTTGCGATACAGGCGTGGATAAATTGATGTTTCATCACACTTTCTCCACTTCCGGACGACCCAGGATGCCAGTAGGCATAAAGAGCAGCACAAAAATGAGCAGGGCAAACGCCATCACATCCTTGTACTCGGTGCTGAGATAACCGGCGGTGAGCGCTTCAACCACACCGAGCAGCAGGCCGCCCAGTACGGCGCCCGGAATGCTGCCGATACCGCCCAATACAGCGGCAGTGAAGGCCTTCAGACCGGCCATAAAGCCGAGGTAGGGGTTGATGACGCCGTAATACATGCCGAGCAGCACCCCGGCGACGGCGGCCAGCGCGGCTCCCAGCACGAAGGTGATGGAGATGACCACGTGGGTGTCGATGCCCAGCAGGTTGGCCATCTTGATATCTTCCGAACAGGCGCGGCAGGCGCGCCCCATGCGGGAGCGGCCGATGAACTGGGTCAGCGCCAGCATGGTGATGAAAGTCACCACGAAGATGATCAGCTGCATATAGGAGAGGCTGGCCTGAAAACCATCCTCACCCCCCAGGGTCCAGCCACCGGAGATCAGGCTGGGCATGGCGATATCCCGCGAGCCCTGAGCCATCCGCATCATGTTCTGCAGGAAGATCGACATGCCGATGGCGGAGATGAGGGGGATCAGCCGGTTGCCACCGCGCAGTGGCCGGTAGGCGACCCGCTCGATGCTCCAGCCATAGGTGCCGGTGATGATAATACTGACCAGGAAGGCGCCTCCCAGCAGTAGAAAGGTGCTGTCGATGCCCATCATCATGAGCCCCGCCATCACCATAAAAGCGACATAGGAGCCGATCATGTACACCTCGCCGTGGGCGAAGTTGATCATGCCGATGATGCCATAGACCATGGTGTAGCCAATGGCGATCAACGCATAGGTGCTGCCTATAGTTAATCCGTTCAGCAGTTGCTGAACCAGATAGAGGAGGTGTTCGGACATACTGCGTTCCCTGTACTTGCCCGCAAAGAGAGGAGGGGGTGAGCGTACTCACCCCCGATCGGCAGATTATTTGACTTGGCTGGAAGTACCGTCAGCGTGCCACTGGAACACACCGAATTCGAAGCCTTTCAGGTCACCGTTCGGTGCCCAGGTCAGGGGGCCCATCACGGTATCGATCGGCGCAGCCTTGATGGCGGCGGCAACGGCGGCCGGGTCATCTTCACCCGCCTTGGCGATACCGGCTGCCAGGGTTTGCACCGCGGCATAGGTAGTCCAGACGAACGGGCCGGAGGAGTCCTGACCCTTGGCCTTGAACGCCGCTACCAGCGGGGCGTTGGCAGGCACCAGATCGTATTTGTTCGGCAGGGTCACCAGCAGGCCTTCGGAAGCCGGGCCGCCGATGGCGGAGATATCCTTGTTACCCACTCCTTCCGGGCCCATGAACTTGGCTTTCAGCCCCTTCTCGCCAGCCTGACGCAGGATCAGACCCAGCTCAGGGTGATAGCCGCCGTAGTAGACGAAATCGACGTTCTCTTTCTGCAGTTTGGCGATCAGGGCGGAGAAGTCCTTGTCACCGGCGGTGATCCCTTCAAAGGCCACCACTTTCACGCCAGCCTTGTCGAGCGCGGCTTTCACGCTGGAGGCTATGCCTTCGCCATACTGCTTCTTGTCGTGGATAACGGCCACGCGCTGGGGTTTGACCTGCTCGATGATGTACTTGGCGGCAGTCGGGCCCTGATCGCTATCCAGGCCGATGGTGCGCAAGGTCAGCTGGTAACCGCGCTCGGTGATCTTGGGGTTGGTGGAGGCGGGGGTGACCATCAGGATCCCCTCGTCTTCATAGATGTCGGAGGCGGGCAGGGTGTTGTCGGAGCAGAGGTGACCGACCACGAACTTGACGCCATCGTTCACCACCTTGTTGGCAACGGCCACCGCCTGCTTGGGATCGCAGGCATCGTCATAGACGACCGCTTCGATCTGCTTGCCATTGATGCCGCCAGCCTTGTTGATCTGCTCGACCGCCATCTTGCCGCCGGTGAACTGCATGTCCCCGTACTGGGCGACCGGGCCGGTGACCGGGCCTGCGATACCGATCTTGATGGTGTCTGCCGCGTGAGCGATGGAGATCGATCCAAACAGAGCCAAAGAAACCGCTGCGCCAACTGTGATTTTGCTCAACTTATGCATTGATTCGTCCCTTAATCAGTGGATTGTTTCATTTCCGTGTGCCATTCCGGATCTACATCCCGTGCATCCGGCTATAGGTATGGTTCTATCATTCCTCACGGGGCAATAACAAGCTGTTAAAGATACTAACCAGAGGGGGTTGGATGGGTGGATTTTGAAATAAATGACCTGTTATTTTCTGCTAATCAGAGCTTAATTTTGATTTGTTGACTTAACATCTTGGTAACGAGAGGCTATTCTGACAAACGCCAGAGGATTAATCTGGCGATATTTTACTCTGACAGCGCTCCCATTTTGACCAGAATCCATTTGCGCAAACAGAAATGAGCGCCTAAATTAGCCGGCATTGACAATTCCGTGGCAGAGCTCGTTAAAACCAAGCCTTTATTCGGGAAATCTGCTAATGTTCCGCCTTTGACAGTCAGGAGACAGAGATGGCCACTATCAAGGATGTCGCCTCGCGCGCAGGCGTATCCATCTCCACCGTCTCACATGTGCTCAACCACACTCGGCGGGTCAGCGAAGACGCGACCCAGAAAGTGATTGAGGCGGTGGCAGAACTCAACTACGCGCCCAACTCGGTAGCGCGCAGTCTTAAAATAAATTCGACCAAGACCATTGGTATGCTGGTGACCACCAGCGTAAACCCCTTCTTCGCAGAAGTGGTGCAAGGGGTTGAAGCGTACTGCTTCGAACAGGGCTACAGCCTGATCCTCTGCAACACCGAAAACCAGCCGCCTCGCCAACAGCATTATCTGAGAATGCTGATGGAAAAACGGGTGGATGGACTGCTGGTATTGGGTACCGATATCGACACCCCGTTGCGTGACATGCTGCGCATCCACAAGAACGTGCCGCAGGTGGTACTGGATTGGGGCACGGAGTGCGATTTCGCCAACGTTATCAACGACAACGCCCGCATCGGCGCCCGCATGGCCGTTCGCCATCTGCTGGAGCTGGGGCACCGCGACATCGTCTGCATCACTGGCCAGCTCTCCAAGCCGACCACCCAGCAGCGACTGGACGGGGTACGTGATGCGCTGGGCGAGCACGGTCTGACCCTCAAAGATGAACAGGTCTTTGAAGGGGACTACGAGAGCCAGAGCGGCTTCGATGCCATGCAGCGCATCCTGGCCCTGCAGCCTCGTCCGACCGCGGTCTTTGCCTTCGACGATCCCATGGCGATCGGCGCGATTTGCGCTGCCTGGGAAGCCGGAGTCAAGGTGCCGGACGATATCTCCATCATCGGCTACGACGATGTGGAGATGGCGCGCTTCTCCAGCCCGCCGCTGACCACCATCCGTCACCCGAAGGCCGAACTGGGCCAGCTGGCGGTGAAGCATCTGGTCAGCCGGATCCGCAACAAGGAGCTGGAAGTGGAATCGATGACGGTACAGCCCGAGCTGATTGTCCGTCGCTCGGTCAAACCGCTGCGTTAATCCACGCCCGTTGCCAACACGAAAAACCCCCTCTGTCACGAGGGGGTTTTTGTTTATGGGCTGGTTACTTTCAACCTGTGGCTCGCAGTGCCGATCTCGGCCTTGTGAGTGAATATTCCCCCCGTTTGACCCACCTCGCATTTTGCCTGTTAATCGTTTGATCAATATCAACAAAGGGTTAAGTTCTGATGGACTCCCGACTTAACCGTTCCATCCTGTAGGTTGGGTATGACTGTCAAGGATGGTGTCTTATGTTCCCCCCTCGCAAGCTGGGTCACCAGATCACGCTGCTGGCAATCGGCGGCATCGTATTGCTCGCCGTGGTGCTGCTTACCTTTAATCTGTTTGAAAATCGCCAGCGGGCGCTCGCGGCCGAGCAGGCTGCACTGCGGAGCCAGCTCCAGAACGTGGAAGCGGTGATCAAAAATACCAGCCATGAAACCGTGCTGGCGGCGACCCTGATCGCCCAGCGGCCGGATGCAGCCAAGGCGGTGGCCGACAAGGATTGGCAGACCCTCGCCAATCTGTTTGATCCGCTCTGGCCCGCCATCAAGGCGCAGGGGATCGAGCAGTTCCAGTTCCACCTGCCGCCAGCAACATCTCTTTATCGGGTACACAAGCCGGAAAAACACGGTGATGACCTCTCTGCCATTCGCCCCACTGTGGTTGAGGTGAATCGCGAGCATCATGCCGTTGGCGGGCTGGAGATTGGCGTGGCTGGTACCGGTTTGCGCGGGGTCGTGCCGGTCACCTTCAACGGGCAGCCGGTCGGTTCGGTGGAGTTCGGTCGTGCCCTGGATGAAAAGCTGTTTGGCCAACTGCTGGACAAGCAGGTACAGCTCGCCATCTATCTGTTTGAGCAGGGCAAGCTGGTGACGCTGGTTGGCACATCCCGGCTTGGTGAGGCGATGGAGTGGTATCAGCCGGTACTGGCCGGTGAGGAACGTTTCGTCAATATGACGCAACAGGGGAGTGATTTGCTGGTGATGGCGGCACCCCTGCGCGATTACTCCGGCAAGGCGGTCGGTATCATCGAGTTGACCCGGGATCACAGTCTGGTCGTGGCCGATCTGGCTCGTCAGGGCTGGCAGATGGCGATCATCTCTCTGGTCGGGGCTCTGGTGATTGCCATGGTGATGGCGTTCGCACTCAATCGCATCAATCGTCCGCTGCTCGACAGCGTCAAGGCGCTGGAGGCGCTGGCCAATGGCTCCGGCGATCTCGGCAGCAAGCTGCCGGTGGCGGGGCCGGAGGAGATCCGCCGCCTCGGGTCGGCGTTCAATGGCTTTGTTGCCAAGATCCGCGACACCATCAGCCAGCTCACCGCCACTCTGGGCGAACTGGCTGGCGAGAGCGAGCGGCTGTCGCGCAGTGCGGCGGGCAACCTTGGCAGCATGACGCGCCAGCAGGAGCAGACCACCCAGCTAGCCACCGCCATGACCGAGATGACCAGCACGGTACACGAGGTGGCCAACAACACGGCACAGGCGGCCGAAGCGGCCAACGAAGCGGACAATCAGGCGGTCACCGGTGATGAGGTGGTGCAGCAGAGCGTCAACATGATCGAACAGCTGGCGGAGGAGATCGCCAGCGCGGGCAACACGGTGAAAGAGGTCGCCAAGGCCAGCGAGCAGATTGGCTCTGTGCTGGCGGTGATCCAGTCCATCGCCGAGCAGACCAACCTGCTGGCCCTCAACGCCGCCATCGAGGCGGCCCGGGCCGGGGAACAGGGGCGCGGTTTTGCGGTGGTGGCCGACGAGGTGCGCTCGCTGGCCGGGCGCACCCAGCACTCCACCGCCGAGATCCGCGGCACCATCGAGCAGTTGCAACGGGCGGTGGGCACCACGGTGACCATGATCGAACACAGCGTCTCGCGGGCGGGGGAGTCGGTGGAGCGGGCCAATCAGGCGGGAGAAGCCCTAGGCCGGATCAAGGGGGCGGTCAACAGCATTCGCGACATGAACACCCAGATCGCCGCTGCCTCGGAGGAGCAATCCTCGGTGAGCGACGAGATCACCCGCAATATCGTCAGCGTCCACGAGATCTCCCAGGCCACCACGCTGGTGGCGCGGGATACCGCCCATATCGCCAGCCATGTGGCGACCCTGGTGGACAAGCTGGGGGATCTGGCCGGACAGTTCCAGGATGGTTCCAACGTGCGGATGGTGCTGAGTCGCGCCCGCGCCGCTCACATGGGCTGGAAGACCCGGGTGCGTGCCTATCTGGATGGGCAGGAGGGGCTGTCGCGCAGCGAGGCGGTCAGTGACAAGGAGTGCCGCCTTGGCCACTGGTACTTCAGCGAAGGGCAGGCATGCTGCGGCGATCAACCCGCCTTCAGGGCGATGGCCGCCCCCCACGCCAGATTGCATCAGGTGATCCAGCAGATTATCGAGCTGAAAAATCAGCACAAGCATGAAGAGGCGGAGGCGCTCTACCGCGAGATCGAGCAGAACTCAGAGCAGGTAGTGGGCTGCATCGATCAGCTGCTGCAGGAGATGACCAAGCCGGAGCGTTAATGACGAGCGGATCGGATAGCCAAAGGGCTGACAGCGATGTCAGCCCTTTTTCATGGTGCGGGTCTGGGGCGAGGTTACTGCTCCGGACGCAGATCCTGATAACGGGCGGCGGTGATGAACTGGCCGAAGGTTTCACACCAGACGATCACGCTGCTGTAGCGGGCCGGGTCGATCGTGGCGGGCAGCGGCACGATAAAGTTGTCGAAGGTCTTCACCGGCCCGACTCGCACCATCTGATCCTTGAGGCGGGCAAAATCGGCTTCGGTCTCGACAAACTCGGGGGAGAGGTAGAGCTGGTAGTCCGGCCCGGGGGCCAGCTTGCCCATCAGACTGATGGCATCCTGCCCTATGCTCACCTTGCCCTCCCCCCAGTGCAGCCGATCGCTGTCTTTCAGATCCCGGCGAAAGGTGCCGTGGAATCTCGCTTGCTGCTGGCTGGCCGCTACCAGCTCGGTATCAGGGGCGGGTGGCGCGATCAGGATTGGTAGGGTGTAGACACCGGCGGCAAACCCTGCCGCCGCGACCAGCAGATGGGTGCCCAGCAGCAGGGCCATGGTTTTGCGTTTCATGATATCTCGGTCGTTGATGAACAGGTGCCAGCATCATAGCAGTGGTGCTGGCTAAACCGCTTGTCATCCAGCGCTATGGAGCCGGATGTTTGCGCAGCCGCGGTTGATATGGCTTACAGGCTGGCGAAATCCACCTCGGGCAGGGTTTCGAAGCCGGGGCCATGATGGATTTGACAATGACCAATCAGTACCAAGTTGCATACTCCGCAGGCCTGTAGGTTCGCTTAGTGCAGCGCAATCGGACTCGCTAGGGGGTGTTGTCTCGGCTGTTTCAGTGAGTCAGTTGCGGCCAGCCGGAGGGGGGAAATCGGGGATAGCTGTAGAGGAAAGAGCGATATACAACAAGTCTTAATTAGATCTTCTGCTAATCAATGGCTATGGGTTGGCAAGAGGGATATGTCATAGCCCCGAGAGTATTTTCCTCTCGGGGCGTGATATCCAGAAGAGCATGCTATAAAAGCAAAAAGCCTCAGGAATTGACCACCAAATTACTGTTCGGTTAATTGCAGTGTCGCCATAATTGGCAAATGATCGCTGACGGTTGGCCAATTGATACCAGCATAAACACCAGTCTTGGCTGGAATGGTGACATTTTTTATATTCCAGCGCTGCGCATTGCTGGTAAAAATGTAATCAACCCCGATTTCAGGGTTATTTGCAGGCCATGTACGATGCTCCCGATTTAGTGGGGTGATCGAGTTCCAGTATTTTGTGACTTCCTTGATGCTGGTGGTTTCTGGCGTGTCATTAAAATCACCCATGAGCACTTTTATGCCACGAATTTCAATTGTCCGGTCATTAAGCTCCTGGATTTGGCCAATCCGTATTTCTGGATTCTCCTTGGTATCCAGATGGGTGTTGATTGCGGTAATAGTGGCCGGGAAGCCCGGCACGGAAACTTCGGTGATCAGCGCTATTCGTTGTTCTCTGTTACCGGATGGCAGTTGTACAATTTCTTTGGTTTTGATCGGATATTTTGACAAGAATGCCAAACCATATTTACCACCATCGAAGTCAATTGCTGCACCAAACACACCGTTCATGCCGGTGAGTTTTTTTAATTCAGCCAAGTGATCGATATTACCACTGCGCTTTGTTAGTTGATCAACTTCCTGCAATGCAACAATATCAGCTGAACTAGCCTTTATTGCTGCTGCAATAGAGCTGATATTTGACACTTTTGCCGCACCAATATTGAAAGTGGCAACAGTGATGGATGGACCTTTATTTTGTGCAAACACCTTGTTGGGTAACCCGTTCATGGCGCTGGCCACTTCACGGCTGTTCTGGTTGTTGTTGGCTCGCCCATCCTGAGCATTGGCACAGAGTGGAAGTGTTAGCGCCCCAATGAAAAAAAGACTGTATAGTTTGTTCATAAATATCTCTATAGAAAATGCTGTCTTTTGCGTGATTTTTTATCGGAAAAGGAATGATTTTATGGAGGTTTTTATATTCAACCTCTGATTTTTATACACTAAGTTTTCGATGAGAATTAACCAAGTTGTTTTTGCTGTTATTGTGATGCAGCCCACTATTCAGGAGTTTCAATTGCCCCATTATTAAGCAGGTATTTATAAAAAAAATAATAGCAGTGTGAATGGTGCCAGCCATAGTTGATCGGCGTCAGGCAGACATACCACAAGCTACCACTTTCTGTAGGTGCGATTAGCTCAGCGTAATCGGACGAACGAGAAGCTTTGATTGCGGTTGTTGCCGTGCAACAGCGTCGGCCAGCCGGAGGTGGAAATTCGGCTGGCGGTTATGGCGGGAGAGTCTATTTACGAGAACGTCCGATTACGCCTGACGGCTAATCGAACCTACAGGTTTCGTGATTCTATGAGTTATACAAACATAGTTTATGTGATGGTTAACTCTATCTCTATGAGGTGTAACGGATTGTTTTTAATAAATCTGTGAAGTAATATAAGACTCATTTATATCATGCGTGTTATAACAGGTTATAAATATGACTGCCCAACCATTTAATACTCGACATTATAGAAAATTCAGAAATCTATTAATTGATTTAAACAGAGACCTGTTATCTATTTCACATAAAATGTGCGAGTCAGATAAGTATGGGGAGTTTACCGAACTAGAGCATTATGTGATGGCCTTGGAAGACCGTCGATTTGTGAATCATTGTGGTTTTGATATCAAGGCATCTGCAAGAGAGCTGATCAAGAAAATACGAAGAAAAAAACATGGAGGTGCTAGTACTATAGATATGCAAATGGTTAGAACCATTACCAGATTTAAAGATATGACAATATATAGAAAGTTATATGAAACGCTACTGTCTTGGCTGGTCAATTTTCATTTCACAAAAAAACAAATAATACGCTGCTACTTAAAAAATGCTTTTTTTGGCTCTCGTCTCATAGGTGCAGAAAATGCAGCAAATGCACTATTTAATAAAGATCTGTCTATGCTAGAAAAGGATGAAAGTGCATTTATTGCGGCTATGTTATTGAGACCAAAGCCTTTAAATCCAAAAAATGAATGGTTTGAAATTGTTAAATCAAGAGCGTCTTATGCGCAGAGCGTTCGGGTTCTTGTTGAAGAGGGCTCGAAATAGAGTCCAAGTTGAAGCTTTTGTTAGATTATGCTCGGCCAAAGCTTCAGTATCGCCATCCATAATCTGTTTCCAACGACTATTGGAGTGTTTAATGATTTCTGAAGATATTCTTCTGGTTTCTGTAAAAGCAGAATCAAGATGTCTTTTACCCGAAATTATAGAGTCTATAGAGTGACCGTCTTTTATTAATTTGTAAATCGAATTGTGAGCATATCTAAAGTTATTATGAATATTTCTTTCAATATCTCTAGCGTAGTAATACATATCAATGCTGTAAAGCTCTATGAATAAAGGGTTTAAGTTTTCATTCCAATTGTTTTTAGCCTTTTTATATTCTTCCCTAGCTTGTTGTAATGTATCACTATCTTTTTTAAATTCTTTATCAGCCAGAGAGTCGAGAAGCAGGCGGCTATAATAAATACGCTCGCCAGACATTTTTTCTAATGACTTAGCTATTTCACGCAGCTTATCAATTTCTCGCTCTGAACGATTAGTCTTTATTTGATGTAGAAAGTTCTTCTCTTGGAAGCGACTTGATACATATAGACCAACGACACCGGTTAGAAAAAAGCTCACGATTATATTTGCTAGTTCCATCTTTACGGCTCATCCTAATTATATTTTGAACACTATATCTTTAGTTAAACGTATATTCAATATCATAAAGTGTTCAAAAAAAGGCGCCTTAACGGCGCCTTTTTTAATATCACCTACCCAACCAACATCACTGCAGCAGGGAGATATCCGCGACTTGCAGGAACAGGTTGCGCAGGTTGTTCAGCAGTGCCAGACGGTTGGCCTTGAGGGCTTCGTCGTCGGCCATCACCATCACTTCGTTGAAGAAGGTATCGACCGGCTCGCGCAGGGCGGCCAGACGGGTGAGGGCAGCCTGATAGTCACCGGCAGCGAACAGCGGGGCCAGTTCGGCTTGCAGTTCGGCAACCTGGGTGGCCAGCGCCTTCTCGGCGGCATCGACCAGCAGTTCCGGTTTGACGGCAGTCGGCAATTCGCCTTCGACCTTGGCCAGAATGTTGCTCACGCGCTTGTTGGCGGCAGCCAGAGCCAGTGCGGCATCCAGGGTGCGGAAGTGGCTGACGGCCTTGACGCGACGATCGAAGTCGAGCGGACGGGTCGGGCGGCGGGCCAGTACGGCCAGCACCACGTCGGCACCGATGCCTTCGTCCTGATAGGCGGCGCGGAAGCGGCCCAGCATAAAGTCGACCACGTCGGTAACGACGGTTTTGTTGGTTAGCTTGTCGCCGTAGACGCGTACCGCTTCTTCAACCAGTTCAACCAGATCCAGATCCAGCTGCTTCTCGGTCATGATGCGCAGGGCACCGATGGCGGCGCGACGCAGGGCGAACGGGTCTTTATCACCCTTCGGCAGCATGCCGATGCCGAAGATACCGGCCAGGGTGTCGAACTTGTCGGCCAGCGCGACGGCGCAGGCAACCAGACCGGACGGCAGGGCATCACCGGCAAAGCGCGGCATGTACTGCTCGTTGAGGGCCACGGCCACTGCTTCGTCTTCGCCATCGTGACGGGCGTAGTGCATCCCCATGACACCCTGGGTGTCGGTGAACTCGCCGACCATGTTGGTCATCAGGTCACACTTGGAGAGCAGACCGGCACGCTTGGCCTGAGCCACATCGGCGCCGATACGCTCGGCGATAAAGCCGGCGACGGTCTCGATACGCTCGACCTTGGCCTTGACGGTGCCCAGCTGCTGCTGGAACAGCACGGTTTCAAGGCGCGGCAGGCGGGAGGCCAGGGTCTGCTTGAGGTCGGTCTTGAAGAAGAACTCGGCGTCAGAGAGACGGGGGCGAACCACTTTCTCGTTGCCGCTGATGATCTGGCTCGGGTCTTTGGACTCGATGTTGGTGACGAAGATGAACTTCGGCAGCAGCTTGCCGTTTTTGTCGTAGACCGGGAAGTACTTCTGGTCACCCTTCATGGTGTGCACCAGCGCTTCTGCCGGCACGGCCAGGAACTTCTCTTCGAAGTTGGCGGTCAGCACCACCGGCCACTCGACCAGTGCGGTCACTTCTTCCAGCAGGGCGTCGTCCAGATCGGCCACGCCACCGAAGGCGGCTGCGGCCGCTTCGACGTCAGCCTTGATCTTGGCCTTGCGCGCCATAAAGTCGGCAATCACCATGCCGCGCTCCTGCAGGATCTGCGGGTACTGGCTGGCGTTGTCGATGGTGAATTCGCTCTCGCCCATAAAGCGGTGGCCGCGGATGGTGCGGGCAGAGTCGATACCCAGAATGTGGGCGGGGACCAGCTCGCCATCCAGCAGCAGGGTCACGGTGAAGACCGGACGCACGAACTGGATGGTCTTGTCGCCCCAGCGCATCATTTTCGGGATGGGCAGTTTGGCCAGTGCTTGGCTAACCAGCTCACCCAGCAGATCGACGGCCGGACGGCCTTCGACCTTGGCGGTGTGAACCAGCCACTCACCCTTGTCGGTGACCAGACGCTCGGCCTGCTCAACGGTGATGCCGTTGCCACGGGCCCAGCCTTCGGCTGCCTTGGTCGGCTTGCCTTCGGCATCGAACGCCTGAGCCACGGCCGGGCCGCGCTTTTCGACGCTCTTGCTCGGCTGTTCGCCCGCCAGCTCGCTCACTTTCAGCGCCAGACGGCGCGGTGAAGCAAACCACTCGACGTCGCCGAAGGCCAGATCGGCCTTGGTCAGTTCGGCTTTGAAGTTGTCGGCAAAGGCTTCGGCCAGGGAGCGCAGGGCTTTGGGCGGCAGCTCAGCAGTACCGATCTCTACCAGAAATGTATGTTGTGCCATGTCCGTTCCTTAACCTTGCTTGTTCTCACTGCGCTGACACATCGGGAAGCCCAGCGCTTCGCGGGAGGCGTAGTATGCCTCTGCCACGGCCTTGGTCAGGGTGCGAATGCGCAGGATGTAGCGCTGACGCTCGGTGACCGAGATGGCCTTGCGGGCATCCAGCAGGTTGAAGGAGTGAGCGGCTTTGAGGATGCGCTCGTAGGCAGGCAGCGGCAGCGGTTTTTCCAGTGCCAGCAGGTTCTGAGCTTCCTTCTCGTACTGCTCGAAGCAGTGGAACAGGAACTCCACATCGGCGTGTTCGAAGTTGTAGGTGGATTGCTCCACTTCGTTCTGGTGGAACACGTCGCCGTAGGTGGTCTTGCCCAGCGGGCCGTCAGACCAGACCAGATCGTAGACGCTGTCCACGCCCTGGATGTACATGGCCAGACGCTCGAGACCGTAGGTGATCTCGCCGGTGACCGGCTTGCACTCGAGGCCGCCAACTTGCTGGAAGTAGGTGAACTGGGTCACTTCCATGCCGTTCAGCCACACTTCCCAACCCAGACCCCAGGCACCCAGAGTCGGGTTTTCCCAGTTGTCTTCCACGAAGCGGATGTCGTGGATCTCGGGATCCATGCCCAGCTCTTTCAGGGAGCCCAGATAGAGTTCCTGAATGTTGTCGGGGGAAGGCTTGATGATCACCTGGAACTGGTAGTAGTGCTGCAGGCGGTTCGGGTTTTCACCGTAGCGGCCGTCAGTCGGACGGCGGGACGGTTGCACGTAAGCGCAGGCGATGGGCTCCGGGCCCAGGGCACGCAGACAGGTCATGGGGTGGGAAGTACCGGCACCCACTTCCATATCCAGCGGCTGAATGATGGTACAGCCCTGGCGGGACCAATAGTCCTGCAGCTGCAGGATCAGGCCCTGAAAGGTTTTGACATCGAATTTTTGCATAATTTTTTTCGCGCGAAGTGAAAATCAGAGCAAGATTTGCTGAATGTGAACCGAGGGAGTATACCGTCTGGCATGGTCGGATAATAGGCGAAATTGCAGCGGATTCGCGGGATGGTGCTGCGCCATGGCTGGTCGGGCGGGATGTCCGGTATATGATGTGAGCAGTGCCGCCTGCAGAGTGGGCAGGGTCGGGCAAGCCGCTGAAATAACGAGGGAGAGGAAATGGAACTGCGCTGCGCCTGGGTGACCAAGGACCCGGAATACATTGAATACCATGACAAACAGTGGGGCAGGCCGGTCTATGACGCCCGCGAGCTGTTTGCCAAGCTCTGCCTCGACGGCCAGCAGGCGGGGCTGTCGTGGATCACCATCCTCAAGCGTACCGAGAGCTACTACCGCGCCTATGCCGACTTTGATCCGGTGCAGATTGCCCGGTTCGACGAGCAGGATGTGGAGCGATTGATGCAGGACAGCGGCATTATCCGCAACCGGCTCAAGGTGCAGTCGATCATCAGAAATGCCCGCGCTTATCTGGCGTTGCAGGAGCAGGGGATCGACTTCGCCGACTACCTATGGGGCTTTGTTGGCGGCGCCCCCATCGTCAACCAGCGGCAGGGCAACGGCGATATTCCGGCCACCTCGCCGGAGTCGGATGCCATGTCGAAAGCGCTCAAGAAGCTCGGCTTCAACTTCGTCGGCAGCACTATCTGTTACGCCTTTATGCAGGCGGTGGGGATGGTGAACGATCATCTGGTCAGCTGTCCTTGCCACGCCGAGTGTCAGTTACCGCGCTGACAGCCCGCCGATTGCCCAAAAAAACACCACTCTCGCCATCTGTTCAGGCTTGCGTCAGACAATGGCGTGCCAGCGCGTTACAATCCGGCCCCCGGCATGGTGCCGGATTGTTTTCACAGAGGTTTTTTCATGCGAGCCAAGATCCTGGTGCCTGCTCTGGCACTGACCGTTGCCCTGAGCGGCTGTACCACCAACCCCTACACAGGTGAATCCCAGACCTCCAAAGGTGCCTGGGGCGCGCTGGCTGGCGCCGCTGCCGGTGCGGCCGTAGGTGCGCTCTCTTCCAGCAAGGGTGACCGCAAGAAGGGCATCCTGACCGGCGTTGCTGCCGGCGCGGCGCTGGGTGGCGGTATCGGCTACTACATGGACGTGCAGGAAGCCAAGCTGCGCGAGAAGCTGCAGGGCACCGGCGTCAGCGTGACCCGTAATGGCAATGAGCTGATCCTCAACATGCCGAACAACGTCACCTTCGACAGCTCCAGCTCCCAGCTGAAAGCGGCCGGAGCCAACACCCTCTCCGGTGTGGCCATGGTGGTTGCCGAGTTCGACAAGACCCGCCTGAACGTGGTCGGTCACACCGACAGCACTGGTTCCCGCGATCTGAACATGAAGCTCTCCCGCGATCGTGCCGATGCCGTTGCCGCCCAGCTGATTGGTCAGGGCGTAGCAGGTAGCCGCATTTCCACCACCGGCGTGGGCCCTGATCAGCCGGTTGCTACCAACAGCACAGCCGCTGGCAAAGCCCAGAACCGCCGCGTGACCATTACCCTGACCCCTACCGCCTAAGTCGCTCAGGTTTCGGTAACGAAAAGGCCCCGCCAGTGATGGCGGGGCCTTTCTATTGGCGCCGTGGCGAGCAATGACGCCTTGTTGTTTGCTCCCTTCTCCCCTCGTGGGAGAAGGGGCGGGGATGAGGGGGATAAGCGCCTCTTAGACAGCGGCAGTCAGCTGCACTTCCACCTTGTAGCCTTCATGGGCTAAGCGGGCTTGTACGCAGGCGCGCACGGGGGCGGTGCCAGCCGGGATCCAGGCATCCCACTGCTCGTTGAAGGCCGCGATGTCACCAATGTCTTTGAGATAGATGTTGGCCATCAGGATCTTGTCGACGCCGGAGCCGTTGGCTTCCAGCAGGCGCTGCAGGCTTGCCAGCACTTCGCGGGTCTGCTGGTGGATGTCGGCCTCTTCGCTGACGGGCACTTCCACCACGTAGAGGGTGCCATTGTGGATGACCACGTCTGACCAACGCTGGGTGGTGCCGATTCGGGTAATGGTTGTCATGGAGTGCTCCGGTACAGGGGCTTATTGACCCTTGCGGATCAGATAGCGGTAGGGGGCCTGCTCTGTCTCGCTGGCGACCAGGGTGTGATCCATAAAGCGGCAGAAACTGGGGATGTCGCGGGTGGTTGAAGGATCGTCGGCGCTGACCAGCAGGGTCTCGCCATCCGCCATCAGCCTCACTTTCTTGCGAACCATCATAACGGGTTCCGGGCAACGAAGCCCGATTGCGTCCAACTCATGAGTTGCGCCGCAGAATAAATCACTCATCTATTATCAACCTTCAACCTATTCGGCTGCCAATGATACTCAGGGCTAAAAAATAATCAAACAAACGACCCATTAACCAGCATATGTAACCGAAATGTTATTCGACCCTATCCAGCTTGCGCCGGACGAGTAATATAAAAATTGAACCATATTCAACAAGGAGGTGAATATGCAGGTCTCCTACGGCAGATTACAAGCCTATGCAGGCATGGGGTTCTTGTCCTTCGCCATGATAGTGATGGGCAGCCCGATCGGGAATACCGGTACCTGGTTCGGCTCCATGGTGATGGTCGGGTTGGGGCTCTGGATCGAGCTCAGCGATTACTATGACGAGGATGAGGACGAGAACGATCAATCCTGAATCGGATGACGATTCAACAACAAAGGCGGAGCAATTCCGCCTTTGTCATTTCTGCCGTTTGGCAATGTGCCCGGATCAGCGGGTCGAGCGCATCGCCCGCTCCAGATGCAGCGCCGTCTGCTCCGGGTTGGCCTTGGGGTCGTTGAAGAAGTTGCTCAGCACATCGAGGATTGCCTGCCGCATATTGGTCGGCGTCGCCATCCCCTCCGCCATGCTGGGCAGCAGGTTGTCCTGCTTTTCCGCCAGCAGGAAATCCTGATAGGAGCGGACGGCGCAGCGGTCGAACTTGCTCATGTCGGGATTGGTCAGCGCCGGGATCGACCCCTTCACCCGATTGAACTCTTCCTGGAATTTTGGCGTCATCAGCAGCTGGGCCAGATCCCCCTGCGCCTGCAGCTGGGCCGGATCCCGCTGTTTGAACATGGCGATGGAGTCGAGGTTGTAGCTGAACAGTCCGGCGCTGCCCGGGCTCGGCAGGCAGGCGATATCCTCACCCGGCCGGTAGTTGCCGGCGAGCAGCTCCCCTTTTACCCAGTCACCCATCACCTGCATGGCGGCGCCGCCGCTCTCCAGCAGATTGGTGGCCTGATGCCATTTCAGTCCGGCGTACTTTTGCGGTACGTAGGCGCGCAGCTGCTGGAAGCGGGTCAGGACCCGCACCATGTCGGGGCCGGTCAGGGTGGCGCTGTCCTGTTCCACAAAGGCTTTGCGATAGAACTGCTTGCCCCCTTCACCGAGCGCCACCGTTTCAAACAGGACGGCCAGCTGCCAGGGCTCGTTGCCGATGGCGAGCGGAGTGATGCCCCGCTTTTTAAGCTTGTCGGCGACCGTCACGAACTGGGCCCAGTCGGTGGGAGGGGTGAGCTTTTGTTGCTCGAACACCTTGCGGTTGAGCCACAACCAGTTGACCCGGTGGATGCCGGTCGGCACCGCCATCAGGGCGCCGTTCTGGCTGAGGGTAGCACGCACCATGGGCGGCATCTGACTGTACCAGCCTAGGTGCTCCGCCATGGGGGTGAGATCGCGCAAAAAGCCGAGTCCGGCCCACTCCTTGAGCTCGTAACCCTTGAGGTGGGCCGCTTCGGGCGGGTTGGCCGCCAGCGCCCGGCTCTTCAATACCGTCATGGCGCTCTTGCCGCCGCCGCCCTGTACCGCGAAGTCGTTCCACTGGTTGCCCTGTTTGGTCCACTCGGATTTGAGCACTTCGACCGCTTTCGCTTCGCCGCCGGACGTCCACCAGTGCAGCACTTCCACCTGGGAGGCGGCGACGGGAGCAGAGAGCAGGGCGATGACAGAAAAAGACAACCACTTCATAAGGTTACTGCCTTGGTAGGGAGAGCGTGGCCTGCAGGCCACCTTGCGGACGGTTTTCCAGCACCAGATCGCCGCCGTGGGCGTGGGCTATGTTGCGGGCGATGCCAAGACCGAGGCCGGTGCCGGCCTGATCGGTACTGAGCCGATAATAGGGTTCGAAAATGCGCTCGAACTGATCGTCCGGCAGGCCGGGGCCCTCATCCATGATAAAGAGGATCAGCATCTCCTCGTCATCCATGATGATGATGCGTACCCGCTGGCCGTACTTGATGCCGTTGTCTACCAGATTGCCGATGCAGCGCTTGAGCGCCAGCAGCTTGCCGCGATAGGGCCACTTGCAGTGGCCTTCGATGGTCAGCCGCTCGTCGTGCAGGTTCATCGACTCCGCCATCTGCTCCAGCAGGGCGTTGATGTCGATCTCCTCGATATTCTCGTGAATGTCGGTCTCTTTGACCGTCTGCAGCGCCCCTTTCACCATCAGCTCCAGTTCGTCGAGATCCTTGTTGAACTTGGCGATTTGCACCTCGTCATCGAGCAGCTCGACCCGCAGTCGCAGTCGGGTGATGGGGGTCTTGAGGTCGTGGGAGATGGAGCTGAACAGCCGCTCTCTATCGTCGATATAGCGACGAATGCGGTGCTGCATGATGTTGAAGGCGCGGGTGGCCGCCACGATTTCCGACGCCCCTTCCTCTTTGAGCGAAGGCTGGTCGATATCCTTGCCCAGATTGACCGCCGCCTTGGCGAGACGGCGCAGCGGCCGGGTCTGCCAGCGCACCAGCATAAAGGTGAAGAAGCAGAGGAACACCGTCATCAGGGCGATGAAACGCACCTGGTTGCTCGGCATCACGGTATCGTCGAGGGTCATGTAGGGGGCGGGCAGCAGGGCCGCCAGATAGAGCCACTCCCCCTTCTCAATCTCGATCTGGGTCACCAGTACCGGTGGATTGAGCGGTTCCAGCGACAGGGTGTAGCGGGCCCAGGAGGAGGGGAGATCCGCCAGCAAGGTGTCGTTGTTGAAGACGTGGAGGTCATCGGGTCGGGAGAAGTCCACCTTGATCGCCATGGCGTCGGAGAGCTTGCGGGTCAGCACTCCCTGCACCTCCTCCAGCACCTGCGTCTTGCGTTCGCTGTCGGGGATGGCGTTGATGTGGATCTCCTCTTCGTTGAGTGAGACGAAGAAGCGGCTGCCCCCCATGTTGCGCAGCTGGTCCAGCGCGATATGGCGATACTGCAGCGGCAGGGATTTGAAGAAGTTGACGGTGGAAGCGGCAGACATGGCGAGGTTGCGGGTGGTGCTGAGCATCCCCTCCAGTTCCCGCTTCTGGATCTGCTGCATCCAGATGCCGGTCAGAATGGTCTGGGAGAGCAGGATGGCCAGCAACAACAGCAGGATCATCCGTGACAACAGGGAGCGGGGCACCAGCGCCCCCCAGGACCACTTGTTGCTCATGGCAGCTCGTGCACCTCGGCAATCAGCATGTAGCCACTGCCGCGAATGGTCTTGATGATGCGCGGGCTCTTGCCGTTGTCGCCCAGCTTCTGGCGCAGACGGCTGATCTGCACGTCGATACCGCGCTCCATCGGCAGGCTTTCGCGGCCGCGGGTGGCATCCGAGATGGTGTCCCGATCCAGCACCACGCCGGGCTGCTGCAGGAACATGCCGAGCAGCATGGCATCGCTGCCGGAGAGATCCAGCAGGCTGCCATCATCATGGGTCAGCTGGTGGCTCAGGGTGTCGAGGGTCCACTCGGCAAAACGCAGGCGGCGGCTCGGCTCTTTCTCTTTTTCCGGCTGGCGGAATTCGGCGCGGCGCAGCAGCGCCTTGATGCGGGCCTGCAGTTCACGGGGGCTGAACGGTTTGGCGATATAGTCGTCGGCGCCGAGTTCCAGGCCGATCACCCGATCCGCTTCGTCGGAGGCAGCGGTCAGCATGATGATGGGCACCTGGGAGTCACGACGGATCTGCTGGCAGAGGGTAAAACCGTCCTCGCCGGGCATCATGATGTCCAGAATAATCAGGTCCGGGCTGTGCTGGGCGAGTTGCTGGCGCATCTCATTGCCCTCCGCCGCCGTCAATACCTGAAAGCCCGCCCGAGTCAGGTACTCATTGAGCAGCTCGCGGATCTCTTGGTCGTCATCGACGATCAGCAGTTGTTTGCTCATTGACATATGTATGTGCATCCACCCATTTTTTTGTGCAGATTGAACCTGTCGGGGGAGTAAAAAGCAAGCAAGCCCCCTATCTAATGTGAGGTTTAAGGCAATAACAGCCTATTGATAAGATTAAAACGAAAAAAGGCCGACCCAAACGGGACGGCCAACAGACAGCTTCTGACCACTGACGAGCACCCCGTGTGGCGATCGTCACAGACTTGAAAAGGGGCCAGTCAGACTGGCCCCGAAAAGGGACAACTCTCAGTAGTGCATCCCGTCGATCCGGCTGGTTATCACACCCGTTCAAACACGGTGGCGATGCCCTGACCCAGACCGATACACATGGTGGCAACCCCCAGGGTGGCATCCTTCTCCTCCATCAGATTGATGAGGGTGGTGGAGATGCGGGCGCCGGAGCAGCCGAGCGGGTGGCCCAGCGCAATGGCGCCGCCGTTCAGGTTCACCTTCTCGTCCACCTGATCCTGCAGACCCAGATCCTTCACGCAGGGCAGGGACTGGGCGGCAAACGCCTCGTTCAGCTCGAACAGGTCGATATCACCGACAGTCAGACCGGCACGCTTGAGCGCCTTCTGGGTGGCCGGCACCGGGCCGTAACCCATGATGGCGGCGTCACAGCCAGCGATGGCCATGGCACGTACCTTGGCGCGCGGCGTGAGGCCGAGGGCCTTGGCGCGATCCGCGCTCATCACCAGCATGGCGGCGGCGCCATCGGACAGCGCCGAGGAGCTGCCGGCGGTGACGGTGCCGTTGACCGGGTCGAACACCGGGCGCAGCTGGCTCAGGGTTTCAACCGTGGTCTCCGGGCGAATCACCTCGTCGTAGTCGTAGAAGAAGCGGGCGCCGCTGGCGTCGTGGCCTTCCAGCCCGACGATCTCCTTGGCAAAACGTCCTTCCACGGTTGCCGCGTGGGCACGGCGATGGGAGCGGGCCGCAAACTCGTCCTGCTGCTGACGGCTGATGCCGTGCAGCTTGCCGAGCATCTCGGCGGTCAACCCCATCATGCCGGAGGCTTTCGCCACCGACTTGGCCATGCCGGGATGGAAGTCGACGCCGTGGCTCATCGGCACGTGGCCCATGTGCTCGACGCCGCCGATGATGAAGATATCCCCATCACCTACCTGAATGGCGCGGGAGGCATCATGCAGCGCCTGCATGGAGGAGCCACACAGGCGGTTGACGGTAACCGCCCCCACCTGCTTCGGAATACCGGCCAGCAGCGCGGCGTTGCGGGCGATGTTGAAGCCCTGCTCCAAGGTCTGCTGCACGCAGCCCCAGTAGATATCCTCGATCTCGTTCGGGTCGAGGTTGGGGTTGCGCAGCAGGATGGATTTCATCAGGTGCGCGGACAGATCTTCTGCACGCACGTTGCGGAAGGCGCCGCCCTTGGACCGGCCCATCGGGGTCCGGATACAGTCGACAATGACTACGTCTTTCATGAATGGATCTCCTTTCCGCAATCAGTAGAAGGTTTTGCCCTGGGCCGCCATCTCACGCAGCTTGTCGCTGACGCGGTAGAGCGGGCCCAAATCGGCATACTGGTCGGCCATGGCCACGTAGCGATCCAGACCGATAGTGTCCAGATAGCGGAACACGCCGCCGCGGAAGGGAGGGAAGCCCAGACCGTAGACCAGCGCGATGTCGGCTTCGGCTGGCGTGGCGACAATGCCCTCTTCCAGACAGAGCACCACCTCATTGATCATCGGGATCATCATGCGAGCGATGATGGCGTCCTTGTCGAAATCCTGTTTCGGCTTGGCGATGGGGGCCAGCAGCTCGTAGCTGGCGGCGTCGGCCACCTTCTTCGGCTTGCCCTTCTTGTCCTGCTCGTAGGCGTAGAAGCCCTTGCCGTTCTTCTGACCGAAGCGGTTCACTTCGTACATCACGTCGATGGCAGTGCGACCTTCCTTGCTCATGCGTGCCGGGAAGCCCTGCGCCATCACGTCACCGGCATGGTGACCGGTGTCGATACCGACTACATCCAGCAGGTAAGCGGGGCCCATGGGCCAGCCGAACTCTTTCTCCATCACCTTGTCGACGGCGGCGAAGTCGGCGCCATCGGCGACCAGCTTGTTGAAGCCGAAGAAGTAGGGGAACAGCACCCGGTTGACGAAGAAGCCCGGGCAATCGTTGACCACCACAGGGGACTTGCCCATGGCGGCGGCGTAGGCCACCACGCGGTTGATGGTTTCATCGGAGGTCTGCTCGCCGCGGATGATCTCCACCAGTGGCATGCGGTGCACCGGGTTGAAGAAGTGCATGCCGCAGAAGTTCTGCGGGCGCTTCAGCCCCTTGGCCAGCAGGGAGATTGGGATAGTGGAGGTGTTGCTGGCGAGCACGGCGTCTTCGCCAATGATCCCTTCCACTTCGCCCAGTACGGCGGCTTTCACCTTGGGATTCTCGACCACGGCTTCGACCACTACGTCCACGCCTTTGACGTTGTCATAGCTGAGGGTCGGAGTGATGGCAGAGAGTACCTGGCCCATCTTGATGCCGTCGATGCGGCCCTTCTCGAGCTGGCCGTTGAGCAGCTTGGTGGCCTCATTCATGCCAAGTGCCAGCGCCTTCTCGTTGATGTCCTTCATCACCGCCGGAATGCCCTTGCTGGCAGACTGGTAGGCGATGCCGCCGCCCATGATGCCAGCACCCAGTACGGCGGCGTGGCTGGTGGCCTTGCTCGCCTGCTTGGCAGCCTTCTTGGCCAGCGCCTTGATGTGCTGATCGTTGAGGAAGATACCGACCAGCGCCTTGGCCACGTCGGTCTTGGCCAGCTTGATAAAGCCCTGTGCCTCGACGACCAGCGCTTCGTCACGGCCCATACCTGCGGCGGCCTCGACGGTTTTCACCGCAGTCATCGGCGCCGGATAGTGTTTGCCCGCCACGGCGGCAACCATGCCGGCGGCGGTGGTGAAGCTCATCATGGCTTCCAGTTTGGAGAGGCGCAGCGGGGCTTTTTTGGCGGCGCGACGGCTCTGCCAGTCCAGCTTGCCCGCGATGGCGTCTTTGATCATCTGCAACGCAGCGCTCTGCAGCGCGTCGGGGGCGACCACGGCATCGATGGCACCCACCTTGAGGGCGTCATCGGCACGGTAATCCTTGCCGGTGGTGATCCACTCGAGCGCGTTGTCAGCGCCGATCACTCGCGGCAGGCGGACGGTGCCGCCAAAGCCCGGCATGATGCCGAGTTTGGTCTCGGGCAGGCCGATTTTGGCTGTGGTGTCAGCCAGACGGAAGTCGGTGGAGAGAATGGTCTCGCAGCCGCCGCCCAAGGCGTGGCCCTTGATGGCGGAGAGGGTCGGAACCGGCAGATCTTCGATGGCATTGAAGATGTCGTTGGCCTTTTTCAGCCAGCCGAGCAGATCTTCTTGCGGCAGATCGAACAGTTCCAGGAATTCGGTAATGTCGGCACCGACGATAAAGGCGTCTTTGCCGGAGGTGAGGATCAGACCTTTTAGTTCACGTTCTTGTTGTAATGCGGCGATCGCTTCGCTCAGGGAGAGCAGGGTAGCGCGATCCAGCTTGTTGACTGAACCCGGGGCATCAAACCTCAGCTCGGCAATGCCGTTTTCGAGGTAGCTGACCGACAGGGTTTCGCCTTGGTAGATCATGAGAGTGTCTCCTTGTTCCCACTCAGTGGGGAGTGGTGCTCCTTAATCCCCAGCAGGGGGCGAGGCTCACTATTGATCCAAAAGGAGACATTTTCAACACCTATTTAAAACATTTGTTTAACAGATCTCGAGTAAAAGCTCTTCATCACAAAACGGGCGAAAGAGAGGCGCCTTGCGGCGCCTCGGATAGATGTGAGTTTGTTATCAACTGGCCAGTTCAGGCCGGTTGCGATACTGGTTCAGCACCTCGGGATCGGCGAGGGCATGAGTATTGTTGACGGGTCTGTTGTGTACCACCTCCCGCACCGCCAGTTCGACGATCTTGCCGGACTTGGTGCGAGGGATGGCATCCACCTGCAGGATGCGGGCGGGCACGTGGCGGGCGGTGCAGTGCTGCTTTATTTGCTGACGGATCCGCTCGCGCAGCGGCTCATCCAGCTTGCAGCCCGCCTTGAGCTTGACGAACAGCACCACCCGCTCGTCCTGCTGCCACTGCTGGCCGATGACGATGCTCTCTTCCACTTCGTCGAGCTGCTCGACATAGCGGTAGATCTCGCTGGTGCCGATGCGCACGCCGCCCGGATTGAGGGTGGCGTCGGAGCGGCCGTAGAACAGAATGCCACCGGTCGGGGTCAGCTCGATCCAGTCACCGTGGCACCAGATGTTGTCGAACCGCTCGAAGTAGGCGGCGTGGTACTTGTCACCATTCTCGTCGCCCCAGAAGTAGATGGGCTGGGCCGGGAACGGCTTGGTGCAGACCAGCTCGCCCTTCTCCCCCTGCACCGACTGGCCCGCTTCGTTGAATACCTGCACCGCGAGGCCGAGGCCACGCCCCAGACTCTCGCCGCGATAGACAGGGCTGAGCGGGTTGCCGATGACGAAGCAGGAGCAGATATCGGTGCCGCCTGAGATGGAGCTGAGCTGCACATCCTGCTTGATCTGCTGGTAGACGTAGTCAAACCCCTCCGGCGACAGCACGGAGCCGGTGCTGCAGATCAGCCGCAAGTGCGGTAAGTCGTGGGTCTTGATGGGGGCGTAACCCTGCTTGTGCAGCGCATCGAGATACTTGGCCGAGGTACCGAACAAGCTGACCTGCTCTTCGCGGGCCAGATCCCACAGCACGTTGCCATCCGGATAAAATGGCGAGCCGTCATAGAGCACCAGGGTGGCACCGGAGGCGAGCGCGCTCACCAGCCAGTTCCACATCATCCAGCCACAGGTAGTGAAGTAGAAGATCCGCTCCCCCGGCTTGATGTCGCAGTGCAGCTGGTGTTCT
Organism: Aeromonas sp. Y311-2; assembly: GCF_027706025.1. Classification (NCBI taxonomy): domain Bacteria; kingdom Pseudomonadati; phylum Pseudomonadota; class Gammaproteobacteria; order Aeromonadales; family Aeromonadaceae; genus Aeromonas; species Aeromonas sp. Y311-2. The sequence continues at coordinate 62,926 of NZ_JAPDCL010000026.1, forward strand.
TTCAGGTGTTGCAGCAGGGTGCCGCCGATGCCGTGCACGATGCACTTGGGTTTGCCGGTGGTGCCGGATGAATAGAGGATATAGAGCGGGTCGTTGAAAGCCATCGGCTCGAAGGTGAGCTGGGCATCGTGCTGGCTCGCCAGCACTTGCTGCCAGTCGTGGCCAAGCTGCAGCGGGTTGCCGAGCAGGGGGATCATCACAGTCTGCTCTATGCTGCCGATCTGGCTGACGACCCCTGCTACTTTGTCCTGAATATCGATAGCTTTGCCGTTGTAGCGATAGCCATCCACCGCAAACAGCACTCGCGGCCGGGTCTGGCCGAAGCGCTCCACCACGCTGGCTTCACCGAAGTCGGGGCTGGTGGAGGTCCAGATCGCCCCGAGGCTGGTGGTTGCCAGCATGGCAACCACGGTTTCCGGAATATTGGGCAGATAGGCGGCGACCACATCGCCACGACCAATCCCCTGATGACGCAGCCACTGCGCCAGCCGGGCAACCTGTTCCCCCAGTTCACCCCAGCTCAGGGTACGGCTAGGGCTCCCTTCGATGCGGGAGATGATGGCCGGGCTCTCGTCCTGGCGGCGCAGCAGGTTTTCGGCGAAGTTGAGGCGGCTGTCGGGGAACCAGCGGGTGCGCTGCATATCCTGACGGTTTTCCGCCACTATGTTGCCGAGCTCTCCCTTGACGCCACAGTGCTGCCATACCAGCGGCCAGAAACGGGTGGTCTTCTCCACCGACCATTGGTAAAGCTGCGGGTAGTTCTGCAACTGCAAGCCGTGGAAACGGTTCACCTCCGCCATAAAACGGTAGAGGTTGGATTGCTGCATCCCGAGCGGATCCGGTTGCCACAGGCAGAGGTTGTCCATGAGTAATCCCTGACTTCATGTATCTACCGGCAGTGTATTGAATTGTTTTTGATTTGTTAATGATTGGTTTTCTGTTGATAACAAACACGTTTGTAACGTATGCGTTACCTCACGAAGCGGCAGCTTGACGGGTCGAGCCGCCAAGCGCTTGATGTTATGCTGCAATCACATTCACCTCGGAGCAGGACGCCATGAGCAGCTACAGCCAACTTTTTGCCCAGCACCTCGATACCTTGCAGCAGCGTACCCGCGACATTCTGCAACAACAGGGGCTCAGCGGACTGGCCATCCACTCCGGCCAGACTCACCGCATCTTCCTCGATGATCAGGATTACCCGTTCAAGGTAAACCCCCACTTCAAGGCTTGGTTGCCAGTGCTGGACAATCCCCACTGCTGGCTGCTGGTGGACGGGGTGAACAAACCAATCCTGCTGTTCTACCGCCCGGTGGATTTCTGGCACAAGGTAGCGGATCTGCCCAATGCCTTCTGGGTCGAGTTCTTCGATATCCGTTTCCTGACCCGGCCGGAACAGGTGGCCGACCATCTACCTGCCAACAAGCAGGAGTGGGCCTATCTGGGGGGGCATCTGGAAGTGGCCGATCTGCTGGGGCTGACCCAGCCCAATCCAGAGGCTGTGCTCAACTACCTGCACTATCACCGCGCCTACAAAACCCCCTACGAGCTGGAGTGTCTGCGCGAGGCGAACCGGATCGGGGTGCGCGGCCATATCGCCGCCAAGGACTCCTTTATGGCGGGGGCTAGCGAGTTCGAGATCAATCTGGCCTACATGAAGGCGGTCGGGCAGGGGGCCAATGAGGCGCCCTACGGCAATATCGTCGCCATCAACCGCAACGCAGCCATCCTTCACTACACCCATTTGTCTGCCTTGCGGGTGCCCGATGCGGAGCGCCACTCCTTCCTGATCGATGCCGGCGTCGATTTTCACGGTTATGCCTCCGACATCACCCGCACCTGGGCGTGGCGGCGAGGCGAGTTTGCCGATCTGATTGCTGCCCTCGACGAGCAGCAGCAGGAGATCATCAAGGAGATCAAGCCGGGTCGTCGTTACAGCGAGCTACACCTGCAGATGCATCACAAGCTGGCGCGCCTGCTGCAAGCGACCGAGCTGGTGGATATGTCGGTAGACGAGATGATCAACACCGGGGTGACCAATGTGTTCTTCCCTCACGGCCTCGGCCACTTCCTCGGTTTGCAGGTGCATGATGCGGGTGGTTTCATGCAGGATGAGCGCGGCACCCACCTGGCGGCGCCCGAGCTGTTCCCCTATCTGCGCTGCACCCGGGTGATGGAGGTGGATCAGGTGTTCACCATCGAGCCGGGACTCTACTTCATCGACAGTTTGCTGGAGCCGCTGCGTCAGGGCGAACAGGGCAAACGGGTCAACTGGAACAAGGTAGAGGCGCTGCGGCCGTTCGGCGGCATCCGCATCGAAGACAACGTGGTGCTGCACGCCAACGGGGTGGAGAACATGACCAGACAAGCAGGACTCTGATGGCGGCAGCGTACTCCATTCCGGCTGCCCCGCTGGAGTTGACCGAAGAGATAAAGAAGAGCCGCTTCATTACCCTGATCGCCCACACCCCGACCGTCGAGGCGGCCAAGGGGTGGGTCAACGAGATCAAACGCCAACATCCGGCCGCGCGCCATCACTGCTGGGCCTTTGTGGCTGGTGCGCCGCAAGATAGTCAGGTTTATGGCTTCAGCGATGACGGCGAACCTTCCGGTACTGCGGGCAAGCCGATCCTGGCCCAGTTGATGGGCTCGGGGCTCGGTGAAATCTGCGCCGTGGTAGTGCGTTACTACGGCGGCATCCAGCTTGGCACCGGTGGACTGGTCAAAGCCTATGGGGGCGGCGTCGGTGCCGCCCTCAAGCAACTGCCCACCCTGCTCAAGGTGCCGCGCACTCCCTCTCTCATTCACTGCGATTACGGTGACATGGGGACGGTCGAGTCGCTGATCAGCAGCCATAATGGCGAATTGCTGGCGGCCGATTACGGTCAGCAGGTCACCTTGCAGGTGGCGTGGGAGTCCTCAGTTTGGGCTCAGGTGGACCGTGAATTGACCGACCGGACTCATGGGCGGGTATCCCTCAGCCCCTTAGATGGCTAGAATCCATCGCTCTTTAATTGGGGAAAGGGAGCTGTAATGCACATTCTGAGCATTATTCGCATTGTTGGCCTGCTGGTTGCGCTGTTCAGCTCGACCATGCTGTTGCCTGCACTGGTGGCCTTTGGCTATCGGGATGGTGGTGGTGCCGAGTTCGTCAGCTCTTTTCTGATCGCCCTGCTGCTCGGCGTGGTGCTCTGGTTTCCCAATCGCTATCACAAGAAGGAGATGCGCTCGAAAGAGGGCTTTCTGATTGTGGTGCTGTTCTGGACCGTGCTGGGCAGTGTGGGGGCGGTGCCCTTTATCATGAGCGATGTGCCGGATATGTCAGTCTCGGAGGCCTTCTTCGAATCTTTTTCCGGCCTGACCACCACAGGGGCAACGGTACTGACCGGGCTCGATAATCTGCCCAAGGCGTTCCTGTTCTATCGCCAGTTGCTGCAGTGGCTGGGGGGGATGGGGATCATCGTACTGGCGGTGGCCATTCTGCCACTGCTGGGTATCGGGGGCATGCAGCTCTATCGCGCCGAGATCCCAGGGCCAGTGAAGGATACCAAGGTGACGCCGCGCATCGCCGAAACGGCCAAGGCGCTCTGGTTCATCTATCTGCTGCTCACCGCACTCTGTGCGCTGGCCTACTGGCTCGCCGGAATGACGCTGTTCGATGCGGTCTGCCATTCGTTCTCGACTCTGTCGGTCGGTGGCTTCTCCACTCACGATGCCAGCATCGGTTTCTTCAACAGTCCGGTCATCAACCTGATTACCGTGGTGTTCCTGCTGCTGGCCAGCGTGAACTTTGCGCTCCACTTTACCGTTTTCTCTCACCGCCCGGTGCGGCTCGGTCGCTACCTTTACGATTCTGAACTCAAGGTGTTTCTGGCCATCCAGGCGACCCTGGTGATGATCTGCTTTGTCGCCTTGCTGACCCACGGACACTACGCCACCTGGCAAGAGGCGCTCAATCACGGTCTTTTCCAGGCGGTCTCTCTGGGGACCACCACCGGCTACAGCACCACGACCTATGCCGACTGGCCCTCGTTCCTGCCCATGCTGCTGATGTTCTCAGCATTTATCGGCTGTTGTGCGGGCAGTACTGGCGGCGGCATCAAGGTGATGCGTTTTATGATCCTGTTCATGCAGGGGATGCGCGAGTTGAAGCGGTTGGTTCACCCCAGAGCCATCTATACCTTGAAGCTGGGGAATCGGGCGGTGCCCGAGCGCATCGTCGAGGCGGTGTGGGGCTACTTCGCCACCTATATTATTCTCTTCTTTATGTTCATGCTGCTGTTGCTGATGACGGGGCTGAACGAAGTGACCGCATTCACCGCTGTTGCTGCGGCTTTCACCAACGTAGGCCCGGGTTTGGGAGAGGTATCAGCCAACTTCGGCAATATCTCGCCAGCGGCCCAGTGGGTACTGGTGTTGGCCATGTTGTTTGGCCGATTGGAAATTTTCACGCTTCTGGTACTGTTTACTCCTGCATTCTGGCGTAGTTGAGGTTGTTATGGACAAGATTCTGGTGCTTTATTCCTCTCGGGATGGCCAAACCCGCAAAATAGTCGATGTCATGCTGGAGCAGATGCCGGGATGCGAAGTGGTGATGCACGACCTGCACACCTTGCCGATGTGCAACCTCAGCAAGTATGCCAAGGTCTTGATCGGCGCCTCTATCCGTTATGGCAACTTCCACCCCAGCCTGTTCAGCTTTATTCACGCTCATCAGGAGCAGTTGGAGGTGGCCAATGCGGCCTTCTTCTGTGTCAACCTGACGGCCCGCAAGCCAGAGAAGCAGACGCCGCAAACCAATGCTTATATGAAGAAGTTCCTGCGCCTCTCTCCCTGGAAGCCGAAAACCCTGGGCGTCTTTGCCGGTGCGCTGCAGTACTCCCGCTATAACTGGTGGCAGACGCGCATCATCCAGCTGATCATGAAGATTACCGGTGGCAGTACCGACACCAGTAAGGACATTGAATTTACCGATTGGGAAAAGGTGCGCAGCTTTGCCCGCGAATTCTGGTCAAAAAGGTAGCAGCGTGATGTGAATTCAGGGTTTCTTGCCCGAAACAGCCCCGCCGATGCGGGGCTTTTGTTTAATAAAGCAACGGTTGAACCGAAAAACTGTAAAAAGTGCCATTTTTTGCAGTTTTCCTCTTGTCATCCCGGCGCGGCTCCCTATAATGCGCCCCTACCAGCACGGCGGAACACGCCAACCTGATGAGCCAGCTTCCTTGTGAAGCGGGCGCC
>NZ_JAPDCL010000027.1:0-65011 GCF_027706025.1 Aeromonas sp. Y311-2
CATACCAGAACGGTGGAGCGGCCCTGAATGCCATAACGCACCTGAGCCTGTTTGTAGGTGAGCTCGCCTTTTTCAATCTGCTCGACCAGTGCCAGTTTAAAAGTCAGCGAGTAATCGCGCTGTGTCCGTTTCACACCTTGTCCCATCGGGCTCTCCATTTATTGGGGGGAAAGGTGTAAACCATATTCAGGACGGGACAAAAATAACCCAAAAGCCCCGTTGCTCGGGGCTTTTAGATTTCAAATACCAAGCTGATTACCCACCTGAATATAAAAACCAGCTGCGTTATCTCTCACTACTTCCTGCCAATTTTACTTTTTCGTTTCTGCTAGACTGAGTCGAATGATATTCCTATGTTTCCTTGATTCAGCGTGGTTAATGGGCATTAAAAAGGATGCTCTAAGTATCGATAATATTCATTATCGATACTTGATGTGTGTGGAGGATCCTGTAAGATCCTCTCAAACATCATATGAATCATAGGGTTCCGTGACATATCCAACCTTATCCAATCCGGCTCATCAGTCACTGCAGACTGTTTTCGATGCGCAGCTAAATAGTCGGGCACGCCGCTTTTTGCGCAGTGCAAAAGCGGATTCCACACTCAATGCCTATCAGGCGGATACCCGTATTTTTGTCTTCTGGTGTCAATTGCACGGGCTGGATCCACTGCAAACCACCCATCACGACATCATGAATTTTCTCGCTGATCAGGCCGACGGCGTATTGGCCGACTGGATATGGCTGAATAAAGAGGAGGGGAAGGGAGAGCTGCGTAATGGCGAGCCTCGAAAACCGGCAACCCTGGTGAGACGGCTTGCCGGGATCCGTTATGCCTTCAAGCAGAAAGGCATTCATCCCATGCCCACCGAACATCCCGAAATCAAGGAGATGATGCGCGGCATTGTCAGGTTGGGGGATAACCGTAAACACAAAACCGGCGCCCTGACGCTGCAACCATTGACCCAGGTGCTGGATGGCATCGACACCGGTGATCTGGCTGGTTTGCGTGATCACACCCTGCTGCTCTTGATGTTCAGTGGCGCCTTGCGCCGCTCGGAAGCAGCCCGAATTGAGGTGAGCGATCTCGATTTTGTGGGGCAGGGGATCCGCCTTCGCCTCAAACCGAGCAAACATCAGCTGCATGAAACCGAGATCGCCCTGATCCCGGGCAAGCATTACTGTCCCGTCTCGGCACTACAAAAGTGGCTACACAAAAGCGGGATCAGCGAGGGGCCACTATTTCGGCGCATGAATCGTTGGGGTCAACTGATGGCCGAACCGCTCGGCCCTCAGGGCATCAATCTGATGATCAAGCGCCGAACCGGCCAAACCATTGACGATCTCTACGTCAGTGGCCACAGCCTGCGCCGTGGATTTATCACCTCTGCTGTAACTGCCGGAAAGCCGATGAACAAGATCATTGAAGTCACTCGCCACAAGGATATGCGAACCCTGCAGGAGTACTTCGATGACGCCCACAAATTCTCCGATCATGCCCTTGATGGCTTGCTCTGATATAACTGCGCCACTGAGTTATTTATGTTAAATGATATCCTGTTGATCTAATGATATATTTGGCGCGCAGCCAGTAGCCCAAAGGGGAAGGGCATCTTCCAATGGATAATGGCATGTGATGAGAGATAACAAACTCGGAAACGAAATATCGCAAGGACTATGAGCCAAGAAATGACAGTGCGTGAAGAGCAAGAGGCGGGGCCCCAAAACAATGCCGAGCGGCAGCGCCAACATGTAAAACGCAAGCAGGAGACCCATACCCGGCTGCAATGCTGGATCAGCAATCGCCACGCCGAACGATTGGCCGCACTGGGTCTTCATCTCGAAGACAGTCAGGCGTCACTCATCGAGCAGGCGATCGATCTGCTCTACCAACATGAGCTGGGTAGAGAACCTCCGTTTGAAAACAGAGTCGCCATACAGGTCGAAGAGACTGTTGAATAGACACAAAAGTGAAGTAACAGCGATAGGTGAAGAGATAAAAAAAGCCAGGTACGAATTCCTTGTACCTGGCATAGGGGAATTGGCTCCTTGCAGAGCCGTGCGCTAACTGGTGTTCGGATTGCCTTAAGCTTAGACAAGGCTCGAGGCTTTTCAAGATCCGAATAAAAGTTCAACCAGAGTGTGGGTATTTCAGACTCGTTCAAGTGCTGATGCACTGAACGGCCCACTACGCATTGAACAGATTGTTGTCACGCACCAGCTCGCGGGGGAGGGCATTCTTGACCCGACTACCCACCCATTTCCCCATGCCCAGGGTATGCCCCTGATAGCGGACGATCACCTCGCCAACGCCAGCAGCCAGCTCTGGCCAGACGTCCCGACCCATCATGAATTCCCGCGCATTGGCGCTATCCAGCTCGACCACGCTCTTGCTCGCTTTATCGCCATAGGCCAGTGCCCACTCATGAGTGAGGCGATAGCCTTTCTTGAAGGTCTCGGCCAACTTGATGCCGATGCGATCGAAACGCAACTTGCCCTGCACCTGATCAAACCGCTGGGGGAAGAGCCAGATCTCGTCATTGCGGCCAAACAGCTGACCCTGCGGTGCCACCCCAAAGTTGGCTTCGATCTCGCGCAGCATGGGTTTAGCCTCTTTGGCTGGAAGGGGCGCAAAAGGGAATTTACCCAGCTTGCCCGGCTTGAACATGGTGTTGGGCACAGAGTGATTCTTGCGCAATCTGGCGACGAAAAAGCCTTCACTGTCGAAGATCTGGGGCCAAACGTGCAGGTATCCTTCTGATGTACAGGCCTGCTCTGCATGAGGGAACAGGTCAGCCAGCGAGTCAAAACTCAGGGCATCGCCAAACTTGTCCAGCAGGGATTGGCAGACCGCCTGATTCTCCTGCTCACTCAAGGTACAGGTGGAGTAGACCAGCACACCGCCCGGTTTCAGGGCATGGAAGGCGCTCTCCAGCAACCCTTGTTGCACCGCCGCAATCTCGTCGATGCTCTCGATGCTCCAGTTGCGCAGCGCATCTTCATCCTTGCGCACCGTCCCTTCACCGGAGCAGGGGGCATCGAGCAGGATGGCATCGAAGGTCTCCGGCAACCACTGGCCAAATACCTTGGCATCAAAATGGGTCATACCTACATTGGTCACTCCGCAGCGCTGGATATTGGCGCTGAGCACTTTCAACCGGCTGCTGGAAAACTCGTTGGCAACCAGCATCCCCTGATTGTTCATCAGGGCGGCTATCTGGGTGGTCTTGGAGCCGGGGGCCGCCGCTGCATCCAGCAACATACCATCCGCTTTGATCTTGTCGCTTGCAAAGAGCGCCGTCACCGGCAGCATGGAGCTCGCTTCCTGAATGTAGAAGAGCCCGCTCAAGTGCTCGGCGGTGTTGCCAAGGGGGACGGTTTCATCGCTGCGGGTCAGCCAGAAGCCGGTATCACACCAGGGCACAGGGTCGAGCTGCCAACCCAGTGGCTCCATCAGGGCGACGAAGTCTGAGACGGCGATCTTCAAGGTGTTGACCCGAATGCTGCGGCGCAGCGGACGTCGACAACTGGCCACAAACTCATCCATCGAGAGATGGGCCGGCATGATGGCCGCAATGTGGCGTAAAAAGTAATCGGGAAGGAAGGTGTTGTCGTGCACTGTGCCGTCTCGTTGACCGAAAAAGAGGGGCGATATCCTACCACAAGGCTAAGAATATTCTGAATCTGAACCCTATCAACAGGCACCGGAATATAAAAAAGCCCGGCACTGTGCCGGGCTTGGATGAGATACAAAGGGAAGAAATCAGGGCTGGATGCGCGGGCTCCACTCCAGCCACTCTTTCTCGGCCTTGCCGTAGAGCGGATAGCTGTGTCCCGCCTTAACGGTTGGCCCCATCTCTCTCTCCGGCGTATTGAAGGCTATGCCGCCGGCCAGCAGGCTCTGTACTGTCTCGACCTCTATGGTACCCCCGGTCAGGCCGATATCCGCCTTGACCCCGGAGACATTCCAGAAACGGGAGTTGGCCCGCACCAAATGGGCATACTCCTGATCCACGTTAACGTCGATCACCACCTCGCTACCATCCCGAGCCAGCGCCACCTTGGTGACACTGCCCACCACCATTTTGCGAAACAGCAGCGGGCTGCCGACGCTCAGGCCATTGACGGAGGGGCTCTTGAGGGTCAGGGCCAGACCCACCGGGCCGACCTGACTCAAGGGGAAGCGATCTTTGCCAGCGCCTTTACCGGGTTGTGCTTCTACAAACGCCCCCTTGATCAGGGTATCAAGGTGAGCGACACCGCCCAGCCCCAGCTTGGCCTGCACCAGAGTAAAGCGGGCGCCGGACTGCAGGAAACGCTCGGCGTAGTGGCCATCGAGTTCCGCCTTGAAGATCACCTGACCCAGTGACGGCTCCAGCTCGATCTCTTCAATTTTGCCGATATCGACACCGCGATAGCGGATCGGGCTGCCAATCCCGAGCCCCGGGTTACTCTCTGCCACCAGTGACAGCTGGCGCACCTTGGCCTTGGCTTGCTCCCTGGAATCGAACAGTTGATGGCTGCTGCGGCCATTGGCCAACCGATCAAACTCAATGGCACCGCGCAGCAGGGTACCGAGGTTGCCCACCTTGACCTGCACCCCATCGACCCGCACCTTGGTGTCGATGGCCGGTTTTTTCCAGAACTGGGGTTGTTGGGCGAGAAGGGGAGCATAGACTCCATCAATCTCGAGTTCGATCTCGACCCCCTCTTTGGCGGCGCGCAGCTGTTTGACCTTGCCCGCTTCCAGCCCCAGATAGAGCACAGGCGAGCCAATCCCAATGCCATCGGCCTGATCTGCTTTGAGCAACCAGCGCTGCGGCTTGGCATCACGGGTACCGAGCAGTGCCAGCTCCTGACTCGGGTAGAGACGGTTAATCCGCTCGCCACTGCTGGCTTGTACCAGCTTGATCCCGCCCCCCAACCAGGCACTGGCCGGACTGGTTTCTACTTTGATGCCGCTCAGATCGGCATCGATCTGCAGCGGGGCGGCGCGATAGAAGCGGGCACGATTGAGCAGGTGACCATAGTTCGGCGCCATCACCAGCTCGACGCTGGCATTACCGCGTGCATCCAGGGTGAGCTGGCTGATACGGCCCACCTGCAATCCCTTGTACCAGACAGCTGCATCCTGATTGAGCCCCGCCAGATCGTCAGCCTGCAGCGTCACCTTGGTGCCGCTCTGGGGCGCGCGATCGGTCAGGGTCATCTTCTGTACCGGTTTGCCCGCCACATAGTCGAGGCGAATAGCTGGGCCGGAGAGCAGGCGATCCGCATGCTGCACGCCGGTCGCGGAGAGGGAGACACTCTCCCACACCAGTTGACTCTTGTCGGTAATGCGATAGGCCTGCTCCGGGTTGATCAGCGCTGTGACCATACGGCCTTTATCGGTGAGGCGAATGGGGTCGATACGACCAATCTCGATCCCCTCATAGAGGATGGGCATCCCCTCCTTGACCGGAAGATCGCCAGCCGCAATGTCGATACGCTCGCCACGCGCCGCTTCCGCAAGCCCTTTATAGAGGACGAAAGTCTGTCCCTTCTCCGGCTCTGGTGAATCTTTGGGTGAGTCAAAGGCAATGCCGCCGCTCAGAATGGAAGTGAGGCTGCCTGCCTCCACGCTCACCCCGGCCAGACTGAAGGAGCCCTTGATGCCGCTGATGTTCCAGAAGCGGGTATCGGCTTTGACCAGATGTTCGAAACGTGGCTCGATCACCAGATCCAGAATGACGTTCTGGTTGTCCTGACCCAGACGGGTATTGATGACGCTGCCCACCTCGATACCGCGGAAATAGAGCTTGGCGCCAATCCCCACAGAACCCAGCGAATCGGCAGTCAGGTGCAGCATGCGCCCCTGAGCCTGATAGCCGGGAGGAGGGCCCTCCAGTGCATCGAAGGTCTCCTCCAGCGGATTGCTTTCACGCCCCGGTTGCAGGTTGATGTAGTTGCCGGAGACCAAGGTATCGAGGCCGGAGATCTCGGTGAGCGATGCCTTGGGGCTCACCAGCCAGAAGTCGGATCCCTTGCGGATCAGCGGTCTGGCACGGCTGTCAATCTTGGCCATCACCGCAATCTTGCGGCCATCTTCAGCCAGCTCCAGCTCTTGCACCACGCCGATGGCCACCCCCTGATAACGAACCTGGGTTTTACCCGGCAAGATGCCGTTGCCCTGGGCGAAGTTGATCTGGATAAGCTGGCCACGGCTCAATACCTGCTGATAGAGAAAGCCACCTGCCAGCAGCATGGCTATCAGGGGTAACAGCCAGACCGGCGATAACCAGCGGCGCTTTTCGATGACGGGTTCAGCCCCGATCATAGTGACTCCTTATTGGCTGGATTAAACAGCACATCAGACAAAAACAGAGAAATCATCAACGGGCCGCCTTGTCCCACAGTAAACGGGTATCGAGCATGCGGGCCGACATCATGGTCAGCACGACCACACCGGCAAAGGCGGTGGCCCCCGGGCCTGCGCGGACACTCAGCAGTACACCCCGATCGACCAGTGCCACCATCAGCGAAATCACGAACAAGTCCAGCATCGACCAGCGACCGATAAAATCGATCACCCGATACATCACCAGTTGGCGCTTGCGCCGCACCGGTTTGGCCCGCTGCAACTGCCAGCAGATCCAGCCCAGCCCCAATATTTTTCCCACTGGCACCAGTATGCTGGCGGTGAGGACTATGGTGGCAATCCCGCTCATTTTGCTGCGATAGAGCATCATGATACCGCTGAAGATGGTATCCGACTGCAATAGTCCCTTGTTGTAGAAGTGGGTGATGGGCAGCAGGTTGGCGGGGAGCAGCATAAAGGTGGCGAGCGCCAGCAAGCCCCACGACCAGGCGAGGGAGCGGGGAATGCGCACCTGTAATTTGCTGCTGCAACGGGGGCAGACAGCCCCGGCTTGATAACGCACCAGCAGACCGCAGGTATGGCAGCGGCAGAGCCCCATCTCACGGGCGCTGGTCATGTTCCGGCTCCTTTAACGGGATCCGCGCCCAGTAGGGGGCGGGGTCAAACAGGATCAGCAGGGTCATGTTGAGCAGCATCAGAATACCGAGGCTGAGCAACCCGCCACCGAGGCGCACATCGGCGATGTCGATCAGTTTGAACAGGGCAACCAGCAGGCTGACGATATAGACCTCCAGCATGGCCCAGTGGCGAAACACCTCGACCAGCTTCAAGGTGACGGGAAGAATGTGCCAACGTTTGGCCAGACCCGAAGCCAGCACAAAGATCCCCGCCAATAACCCTACCGGTGCCAGTACGGCGCACCAAAGCACCAAAGAGGCCACCCAAAACTCACCTTCGCCAAACAGCACCAGGATACCGCGCAGCAGGTCGGCGTCGGTGTTGACCCCCGCCAGCCGCAGATAGATCAGCGGCTCAAAAAATGCGGAGGGCAGCAGCAGAAAACCGGTGATGGTCAGGGCCATCAACTGGGAAGGACGAAAGGCATAACGGCCATAGAGATGCTGATGACAACGCGGGCAGTGGGCATGACGACGCAGCGGCAGTGCTTTGCGCTGGATCAGCAAGTCGCACGCCGGACAGACAATTACGGAACCGGGCTCCATCATACAATTCAACCTGTTGAAGGAATTGGTGAAATTTACCCTAAAACCGGTTTCCTGTCTTGCCTGCGGCCGGAATGTTACGAAAGTATAATTGACGTTAACGTAAACGTGATATTAGATAGCCAGACTAGACAGGTGAAAGGAGTCATGATGTCCAGTTTGTCCCCCTCGGCAGGCCTGCGCTTTCGCACCGCCCTTGCCAATGAACATCCCCTGCAGATCGTCGGCACCATCAATGCCTATATGGCGCTGATGGCCGAACGCAGCGGCTTTCAAGCTCTTTATCTCTCCGGCGCCGGAGTGGCCAATGCCTCCTACGGCTTGCCGGATCTCGGCATGACCTCCCTCAACGACGTGCTGATCGATGCAGAGCGCATCACCGCAGCGACCCGTGTGCCGCTTCTGGTCGATATCGATACCGGCTGGGGCGGGGCATTCAATATCGCCCGCACCATTCGCGCGTTTGAGCGAGCCGGAGTTGCCGCCGTCCATATGGAAGATCAGGTGGCCCAGAAGCGTTGTGGTCATCGCCCCAACAAGGCGGTGGTCACGCTTGAAGAGATGTGTGATCGCATCAAGGCCGCAGTGGATGCCCGCGAGAATAGCGAGTTCGTCATCATGGCCCGCACCGATGCACTGGCGGTGGAGGGGATGGAGTCGGCTCTTGAACGCACCGCTGCCTATGTGGCAGCCGGTGCCGACATGATCTTCGCCGAGGCGGTGACCGAGCTTGCCCAGTACGACCAGTTCAAGCAGGCGGCCGAAGTGCCGATCCTCGCCAACATGACCGAGTTCGGCAAAACCGAGCTGTTTGACAAAGAGCAACTGGCCGCGCACGGGGTCGACATGGTGCTCTACCCGTTAAGCGCCAACCGCGCAGCCAATCAGGCCGCCCTCAACGTCTATCACCATATTCGCCAGGATGGTCATCAAAGGGCCGTCGTGGAGACCATGCAGACCCGGGAGTCACTCTACGACTTCCTCGGATATCACCACTACGAGCAGACACTGGATCGTCTGTTTACAGCCAAGGAATAGGAGGCAGCTTATGGGACAGCAAAAACCGTTGGGCGGGGCCGGTCTGCGCGGGCAAAGTGCGGGGGAGACCAGTATCTGCACCGTGGGCAAGAGCGGCACCGGTCTTACTTATCGCGGCTATGACATCAAGGAGCTAGCCGATAGCGCCCAGTTCGAGGAGGTCGCCTATCTGCTGCTCAAGGGGGAGTTGCCTGATGAGCAGCAGCTTGACACCTACAAGCGCGAACTGCGTCGCCTGCGCACCTTGCCCCAGCCGCTGTTGGAGGTACTGGAGCGGATTCCCGCCGATGCTCACCCCATGGATGTGCTGCGCACAGGCTGCTCCATGCTCGGCGATCTGGAGCCGGAAGATGGCTTCGAGCATGAGCATGAAGTGGCGGATCGGCTGCTGGCCGCCTTCCCGGGCATTCTGATCTACTGGTACAAGTTCAGCCACGAGGGAGTTCGCATCGCCCTCGATACCGATGAAGAGTGCATCGGTGGCCATTTCCTCGCGCTGCTGCACCAGAAGGCTCCGAGCGAGCTGGAGCGCCGGGTGATGCATGTATCCCTCATCCTCTACGCCGAGCATGAGTTCAACGCCTCCACCTTTGCGGCGCGGGTTTGCGCCTCGACCCTTTCCGACATGTTCTCCTGTATCACCGCCGCCATCGGTACCCTGCGCGGCCCGCTCCACGGCGGAGCCAACGAGGCGGCCATGGCGATGATCGAACATTGGCAGGATGAAACGCAGGCAAGGCGCGAACTGCTGGCCAAGCTGGCGGCCAAGGAGAAGATCATGGGCTTTGGCCACGCCATCTACCGCACTTCTGATCCGCGCAACGTCATCATCAAGGAGTGGTCGGCCAAGCTTGCCGAGGCGGTGGGGGATGATCGCCTCTATCGCGTCTCCTGCGAGGCGGAGAAGGTGATGTGGGAGGAGAAAGAGCTTTTCCCCAACGCCGACTTTTTCCACGCCAGCGCCTATCACTACATGGGGATCCCGACCAAGCTGTTCACCCCCATCTTCGTCTGCTCGCGTGTCACCGGCTGGTGCGCCCACGTGATGGAGCAGCGCGAGCACAACCGGATCATCCGTCCGAGCGCCGATTATGTCGGCCCGGCACCCCGTCACTTTGTCTCTCTACAACAACGATAAGGAAGTCACGATGTCCGCCAACGTCGACGTCAACCACAGACCAGACCCTGATCAGGTGCTGGTCGATATTGCCGATTATGTCTGCAACCACCCCATTACCAGTGAGGCTGCCCTCGACACTGCCCGCTACTGCCTGATGGACACCCTTGGCTGCGGCCTGCTGGCCCTGCGCTTTCCCGAGTGCACCAAACACCTTGGCCCCATCGTACCCGGCACCCTCGTACCCCACGGCGCCCGGGTGCCCGGTACCCAGCTATGCCTCGACCCGGTCAAGGCAGCCTGGGACATCGGCGCCATCATCCGCTGGCTCGATTACAACGACACCTGGCTGGCCGCCGAGTGGGGTCACCCATCCGACAATCTGGGGGGCATTCTGGCCACCGCCGACTGGCTCTCCCGTACTCGCGTGGCCGAGGGCAAGGCGCCGCTCACCATGGCAGATGTGCTGGTGGCCATGGTCAAAGCCCACGAAATTCAGGGGGTGCTGGCGCTGGAGAACTCCTTCAACCGGGTCGGTCTCGATCACGTGGTGTTGGTCAAGGTCGCCAGCACCGCCGTGGTGACTCATATGCTGGGTGGCACCCGTGATCAGGTGATCGATGCGGTCTCCCAGGCCTGGGTCGATGGCCAGAGCCTGCGTACCTACCGGCATGCCCCCAATGCGGGGTCGCGCAAGAGCTGGGCGGCGGGGGATGCCACCTCTCGCGCGGTGCGCCTCGCCCTTATCACCATGAGCGGCGAGATGGGCTATCCAGGCGTACTGAGCGCGCCCAAGTGGGGCTTCTACGACGTGCTGTTCAAGGGCAATCAGTTCGCCCTGCATCAAGGGTACGGCAGCTATGTGATGGAGAACGTGCTGTTCAAGATCTCCTATCCCGCCGAGTTCCACGCCCAGACTGCGGTAGAGTGCGCCATGAAGCTGCATGGGCAGGTGAAGGGACGGCTGGAGGAGATCGACCGTATCGAGCTCACCACCCATGAGTCGGCCATTCGCATCATCAGCAAGGTCGGCTCCCTCAATAACCCGGCCGATCGGGATCACTGCCTGCAGTACATGGTGGCGGTACCGCTCATCTTCGGTCGCCTGATCGCCGAGGATTACGAAGATGGCATCGCTGCCGATCCCCGCATCGACGCGCTGCGTAGCAAGATGGTGGTGCAGGAGGATAAACGCTACAGCCGCGAATATCTGGAGGCGGATAAGCGATCCATCGCCAACGCCATCCAGATCTTCTTCAAGGACGGCACTCACACCACCAAGGTGGAGGTGGAGTATCCAGTCGGCCATCGTCGCCGTCGGGAGGAGGGGATCCCGCTGCTGGTGGAGAAATTCCAGCACAATCTGGCCACCCGTTTCCCGGCCAAACGGGTCAACGATATTATGGCCCTCTGTCAGGATGGGCCGCGCCTTGCCGCCACCCCGGTACACGCCTTTATGGATCTGCTGGTGATCTGATCGCTCTTGCATTGGCCAACATATCGGCAAACAGTGATAAACGAAAAGCGGGCTCATCGGCCCGCTTTGTTATTCTGGCGGCTTATCCCTCGATAAGCCTTACCCCAGCGCACGGCTGTCGCCGTTAAAGAGCGCAGTCATGATGGCCGTCTCGCGACTGGCGATGGTCTCGAGGAACTCGTTGGCACGCCCCATCTGATGACACACCTGATATCCACGCTCGACAAAGGAGAAGAGCTCGCCAAGCCCCGCCAGATGGGCGGGCCCTGACACCAGCTTGAGGGTCGCCCCCAGCAGTGGCTTTCTCGCCAGCCTGTCCAGCGTCATGCCAAGCTCGCTCACCAGCGCAATCTGATGCTCCCGGCGCGCCTGTTCACCCACGGCACGATAGGCGATGGTGTAATGATCCGGTGTGATGGGATCAATGCCATCAATGCGTCGCAGCGCCACCACCATCAGGTAGTCCAGCTCTTCGGAGAGAGCGTCGAGCTCGATCGCCTGCGCCAGCACCTTGAGGCCGGACTCCGGCAACAGCCGCTCGGCAGTCGGCATCACCCGCATCACATCCGCATCGCGGCGGGCGCAATCCCCCGGGCCATAGAGGTCGGTCAGGAAAAACTCGGCGGCAGGGCCGTAGCGGTCACTCTCCAGCAGATCACGATGGGTCCGCCCCAACCGGTCGGCCTGCCACTGGCGTAGCCGATCCCGATCCTGCAGATCCTCCGGGTGAGCACGCATCTGCTCGCGCAAGGCTGCAACCCGCTTGAGCTGGCGGTATAGCCGACCCAGGGTGCTATCGTCGTCGTGGGCATGTTCTTGATGCGTCATCTACAGCTCTCTGGCCTTGGGCCCATTGATGGGGATTGGGTGATACGAAGATACAAGTGAATGAAAAACAAGCAGCTTTTGCTGACCGTTCCGTGACAAGTGTAGCGCGCACGGGGGAGGGAATAAATGCCATGCCCCGCTGATGGCCTGCATCCCTCTCGACTCTGTTAAGTGAGTCCCATTTATGTGAACCATCCTTTCATTTGTTGTGAACATGTGTTTAATATCAATAACTAACTTATGACCCAGAGTAACGACCATGTTCTTCAACTCGCTCGCTGGCAGCAGCGCACTCTCCATCATTCAGATCAGCCGTCAGCATCCGCTGGGACTGGCCGCCGCCCGGCTCGCGGCCGAGGCCATCGCTGCGGACATGAGCGAGAGCTATCAACTCGATTGCGAATGGGCAGATGAAGAGGAGACCGAGCTACACTTTCGCGGCTCAGGGGTACATGGCACTCTCACCCTGGACGAAGATACCCTGGAACTGGAAGTGCATCTTGGTTTGATACTGTTGCCAGTACGCAGCGTACTGGAGCAAGAGATCCTCGATTATGTCGACAATCGCTTACCTTGCCCCAAACGTGTTTGAATCTCTTCGTTGCACTGGTTTTAAATAAACCAGCTGTAAACGATGGCTGTTTAAAATAAGTTGGCAAGCCATATGGTTTGTCAGATTTATTATTCGGCAAGGTCTCGATTCTATTTTGTAAGTAATCTTTCATCTTTATTTCATATTTCGAGTCGGCACTCATTAAAGTCATTCTGATTGCATCAAGCCTTCATCCGGATATGAGGGCAGAAGCAATTTGCCGCCTCGGTAAATTCATTTTGTAGGGAAACAACCATGCCACTGAGTGAATTTATCTCCTGCGTCGATACCGCCTGGTTACGCATGGACAGACCCAACAACCTGATGCAGATCATCGGTGTCCTGATGTTTGAAGGGGAGCTTGATGAAACGCGTCTGCGGGCCGGATTGCGCCACACCATTTCGGTGCAACCCCGCTTTCACCAGCGGGCCGTGCTGGAGGGGGGCTCCTACTACTGGCGCCATGATCCCGATTTCGATCTCGATCAGCACCTCAAGCGAGTGATCCTGCCGGGTGAAGCAGGCAAGCTGGAGCTGGAGAAGCTGGTGGCCGATCTCGCCTCGACGCCGCTCAACCACCAGCGCCCCCTGTGGGATATGCACCTGACCGACACGTCGCTGGGTGGGCAAGCGCTGGTGGTGCGCATTCACCACGCTATGGGCGATGGCTTCTCGCTGGTGCGAGCCATGCTGACCATGATGAATAACACACCGGAAGGGGCGCCGCGACCACCGTCACCGGAGCCACTGGATGACAGCGATGACGAGGATGATGAGGATTGCCACCAGGGCAGCCGTCTGGTGCGGGCCGGTCTCAAGCTGACCGGTAGCCTCTGGTCCAAATATGTCGAAGTGGTCACCCATCCCACCAAGGCGGTGGATTACCTCAAGACCGGGCGGGATGTGGCGAGCGAGCTGTGCAATATCGCCACCCTCGGTGATGATTCACCCTGCCGCCTGCGTGGCAAGACTACCAGCACCAAGCGGGTGGCCTGGTCGGAGCAAATTGATCTGCCGGATATCAAGGCAGTGGGCAAGGTTCTGGGCTGCTCGGTAAACGATCTGCTGATCGCCGCCACCACAGGGGCGTTTCGCCACTACCTGCAGGAGAAAGGGGATGATGCCAACAAGGTCAAGATCCGCGCCCTGGTGCCAGTCAATATGCGTGCGCCGGATGATGAGGGGGCACTTGGCAACCGCTTCGGGCTGGTGGCCCTGGACTTGCCACTGGATGTTGAACACCCGTTGCAGCGGCTCTATACCGTACGTGACCGGATGCAGGCGCTGCGCACCTCGCTGCAACCCGTGGTGGTGCTCAACCTGTTACATGCCCTTGGCATGGCCCCCAATGCGGTGCAGCAGCAGGCCGTCGAGCTGCTCACGGCCAAGGCCAGTGCCGTGATCACTAACGTGCCTGGCCCGCAGCAGACCCTCTATCTGGCCGGTGCAAGACTGCGTCAGCCGCTGTTCTGGGTGCCACAATCGGGGGATATCGGCGTCGGCGTCTCCATCCTCTCTTACGATCACAAGGTGCAGCTGGGCCTTATCACCGACAAGAAGCTGGTACCGGATCCGGATCGGGTGGTCGAGCGGTTTGCAGTGGAGTTCGAGCAACTGCTGTTGCTGGTGCTGATGGAACCGGAGCTGCTGTTTGACCCCAACGGGCTGGATGCGCTGCTCGGTTGAGCGAGCATTTGAGCGACCAGTGACAGCGTAGCCAACCGGACTGCACCCATCATAAAAGAGGCCAACCCGCGGGTTGGCCTTTTGTTTTACTACCTCTTACTGGCAGGAATGGCGGTTAATCCTCCAGCTCCTCGCGCGCCGCCTCCACATCGAGGCGCTCCATGGCATCCATGGGTTCGCACTCGGCCGCTTCGGCATAGAGGGCTTCGGCGGCTTTCAGGCGGCTCTTGCCGTGCAGCATCACCTGAGCGTTGGCGTACTCCATGCGGGCGATAGCCGAGTCGGGGATCAGCGCCAGCGCCTCCTTGAAGTGACGCTCGGACTCCTCCTTCTTGGCGCCATAGGTGAGGCCGCCGATCATGGCCCCCAACTTGTCGACGATCTCCGCATGCCAGGCACCAAAGGCGATATGGGCCTCGGCGTGATCTGGTGCCAGACCCAGCGCCTTCTCAAGGCTTGCCTTGATCTTGTCGCCAATGCCTTGCGAGAGGGCCTTGGAGATGGAAATGACCTGACTGTAGCGACCGAGTGCCAGCGCGTGGAAATACCAGGCGTTGGCGTTCTTGGGCTGGCGTTTTTGCAGCTTCTCGGCATGGCTGGCCGCCCGCTCGAAGGCGGCGCGCTTGGCATACTTGTCCTCCAGCAGGTAGCTGGCGTGGATCACCAGTGCCTTGTTTGCCACATTGAGGCCCGCCTCACCGGCCGCTTCACCAAGAGCGACGGCTCGGGCAAAATCCCCGGCATGATAGGCCCGCCAGGCATCCTGTACCTGTTCATCTTCGGGCCAGGGTTCGGCATCCCCCTGATGGAGACGATCCCAGTTGTCCGCCAGCTTCTGGCCAGCATAGTCATAGGCCGCATCCGCGTAGGGGAAGGGGACAAATTCGAGTTGTGAAGTGGTCATGCTTGTTCTCCCTGTAGCATGTGAATCAAACCTTGTCGGTGTAGTGGTGGGCGAGGGCGCCCAGATGAGCGCGGGCATCGGCCCGCAAATAGGGTGCGACCAGCTGCATCACCTGAAAGACGCCGAGAGCAATATCGGCGTCCGCCTTGGGGTGCAGTGCCCGCTGGTAAGAGATCCAGAATGTGCCCACCAGCGCCACATTGGCCGCCAGCGTGCGCATCTGTTGCGCCGTGCCCTCCATCAGCCCGACCGTTTGCAGATGGTTGCAAATGGCGATGGCGGTCTGCTCCTTGCGGCGCAGCAGGGCGGAAAAGCGCTGTTCCACCTGATGATAACCACTCATCAGGGTCGCGATATCGTAGTAGAGGAAACGGTACTGCCAGATGGCTTCAAACATCAGGTGGAGAAAGAGCCAGATATCTTCGGGCTCATCGGACGGGGAGCTGACCGCCTCCAGCAGGCGATCCATCTGCTGTTCAAATTCGCAGAACAGGGCGTTGATGATCTCCTCCTTGTTGTGGAAGTGGTAGTAGAGATTGCCCTGGCTGATCTCCATCTCGGCCGCAATGGCCGAGGTGGTGACGCTGGGTTCCCCTTGTCGATTGAAGCAGGCGAGGGCAGTGGTCAGGATCCGCTCCCGGGTACGACGTTTGGGTTTGCGATCCATGCTACTCCTTTGGTGATGAACGGCGCACGCCGTGGCGATAGCGTTTGGCAAGCCAGTGCTGCAACTGCTCCAGCGACTTGTCGAGGGCGGCGACCGAGCCAATGCCGGGGGCCAGCAGGGTGCGATCTTCATCGGCCAGCGCGGCCAGATTGAGCTCAAGGCCATGCTTGGCCAGCACCGGCGCCAGCTCGTCACGGCGCTGCCAGAGATCGCGGCGGGTATGCTGATAAGCGTGCTCGCAGAGACGGCGACGATCCCGGTAACTGAACACATTGGTGAAGAACATCTCGCCATCGGCAGAAGAGGGCTCAAACAGCAATGCGTCAGCATCGGGATATTGGTGCTTGTAGCGATCCATCCCCACATGCATGCGGGAGTGGATGATGGCGCGAAAAGTCTGGGCCAGTACCACCGGCAGACCGCTGTCCACCAGATTGGTCGGCGCGCCGGCGGCCATGTCCGCATCATAGGGCACCAGCGGATTGATGCAGAACACCAGATCCGCTCCCTCTTCCAGCGCTACCGAAGCGTGCAGAGTCTTGATCAGCGCCCCGTCCACATAGTAACGCCCGTTAATCAATGAAGGGGGAAAGAGGCCGGGCAGGGCGGCCGACGCCTGTACCGCCGCCGAGATAGGCACGTCATCGAGCCCCGGGCTGCCGAAGGCGACCGGATGGCAGGTATCGAGTTCGGTAGCGACCACAAACAGTCGGCTGCGCAGCTGGCGAAAATCGTTGCTGCGGCCGGGACGAGAGAAAAACTGGGTCAGGGTGCGATCCACCCCGCGGTTGTCGAACAGTCCGGTCGGAATGGCCTTGGAGAGCCCCTGCAGCGATTCAAACAGGCTGCGCTTCCAGGGCGCAGCCAGATAGTAGGTCAGGCTCTGCCACGCCAGCGGCGGGATCGAGGTCAGGCGGTCGGCATATTCACGAAAGGCGGGGCGCAGCAAGGTGGCCGGGTCAAACATCTCCCCCGAATCATCGCTGAGCAGGATCCGCACCAGCTTAGCCGGCGAGATACCGTTGGCCAGCGCCGATGCCACCACGGCCCCCGAACTGACGCCAACATAGATGTCGGCATGGTCAAGGCGCAGGCCGTTGATGCTGTCAGAGAGGGCTGCGCAGGCACCGATCTCGTAGATGCCGCCGAGCGGCCCGCCGCCAGCAAGGGCAATTGCGATGGTACTCATAGCGTCGCCTCTCTATCCATGACATTCACCATGACAAGACCGGCCCAGCGCAGGGCATGGGCCGGTATCAATCACCTTCCGTCACCGCGAGGGATCAGGGCAGGACGCTCTCTGCTTTGGCCTTCACCTCTTTCACCGCATCTTCCGCAGCGGAGAGGAGATCTGCGGCCTGCTCAACCACGGCCTCTTTAGCCTTGGCTACCGGTGCCTTTTTTACCGGAGGCTTGCGGGCAGCGGGCTTTTTGGCGGCAGCCGGTTTGGCTTCAGCGGCAGGGGCTTCCTCTTCCTGTGCATCCAGCAGTTGCTGGACCACGTCGGTCAGCTCGGCCATGCGCTTGGAGAGCTTATCGATATCCTTGCGGGTCGGAATGCCGAGGCTGGCCACAGCGCGGGCCACGCGATCTTCAAACACCTGCTCCAGACGACCCCAGGTATTGGCGGTCTTGTCGGTCACAGCGGCAATCTTCTCATCTGCGCTCTGACGGGTTTTTGCTTGCAGCGCTTCGCCTTCCTGCACCAGCGCTTCAAAGATCTTGCCACCCTCTTCCTGCGCCTTGGCATAGGCACCCAGACCCGCCAACCAGATCTGCTGGGTGGACTCCTTGATGGTGGAGGTGAGTTGGTTGTCGGTCACTGACCCTGCCAGCGCTTTCAATTTCTTAGCCATGATCTTCTCCTTGAATAACGACAGTTAAATGTAATGGCGACAACGAAACTGCAATCGGGTTGTGGCATTACTGATTTTTCAACTTCAGTCTAGGGACAAAAAATAGAGGGTTCTACCTAATAACGGAACAGGCACACCACCGAAATTAGGGTTTGCTCACGAACCGACAATCAAATTGCGGATTCCCATATGAATCGTGATATATCTAACAACCTAGTAACACCCTAATCAGTAGCAGGATTCTCTTTATGAACTATTTCATTACTGGCGGTAGTGGTTTTATCGGGCGTCGATTGATCAAAAAGTTATTCCAACAGCATCCCGACTGTATCGTCTATTTTCTGATGCGCGCCTCTCATCAGGATAAATTGCCGGAGTTATTTGCATTCTGGAATGTGGATGAATCGCGCGCAGTCCCGGTTTTTGGTGACATGACGCAACCGCTGCTGGGGGGGGCGGTCGAGATGCAGGAGCAGTTGATCGGCAAGATCGACCACTTCTTCCATCTGGCTGCTATCTATGATCTCAACGCCAAGGCCGGGATCCAGCAGCAGGTCAACACCGAAGGGACCCGTCAAGCCGTTCAACTTGCCGAGCGGCTGGGGGCGGGGCAGTTCCATCACTGCAGCTCCATCGCTGCAGCGGGCCTGTTTGACGGTCTGTTTCGCGAGGACATGTTCGATGAGGCCGAACACCTCGACATGCCTTACTTCCAGACCAAGCACGAAGCGGAAGGGATTGTGCGAAATGAGTGCACCATTCCGTGGCGCGTCTACCGCCCGGGCATCGTCGTCGGTGACTCCAACACCGGCGAGATGGACAAGATCGACGGCCCTTACTACTTCTTCAAGACCATTCAGAAACTGCGTCGTCTGCTACCGCCCTGGATGCCAGCCATCGGAGTTGAGGGCGGGCGCATCAATATCGTGCCGGTTAACTTTGTGGTCGATGCCATGGTGCATATCGCCCATCAGGAGGGAGAGGAGAACAAGACCTTCCACCTGACCGACCCCAACCCGATGCGGGTTGGCGACATGCTGAGCACCTTCTCCCGCGCCGCCCATGCGCCGGAGCCTGCGATCCGCATCAACGCCTCTCTCTTTAACTTCATTCCCCGCCACCTGACAGCCATGCTGATGACCATGGCGCCGGTGCGCCGCATCCGCGATGCCGCCATCGCCGATCTGGGTCTACCCAAGGATGTGTTCCGCCTTATCAGTTATCCCACCCGGTTCGACAGTCGCGAAACCCAGCGGGTACTGAAAGGGACAGGCATCGAAGTACCGCCGCTGCACAGCTACGCCTGGCGGTTGTGGGATTACTGGGAGCGTCATCTCGACCCGGAGCTCTTCATCGATCGCACCCTGCGTGGTCGGGTAGAGGGCAAGGTGGTGCTGGTGACCGGGGCAACCTCTGGTATCGGCCGTGCAACCGCGCGCAAGCTGGCGGGTGCGGGGGCCAACGTCGTTACCATCGCTCGCGACGAGCAGAAGATTGCCGAGACTAAAGCCGAGTTTGCCGAGCTGGGGCTGACCATCGAGATCTATCAGGGGGATCTCTCCAATCTGGCGCAGGCCGAGGAGATCACCGCTCGCATCGTGGCCGATCACGGTGGCGTCGATATTCTGGTCAACAATGCCGGCCGCTCCATCCGCCGCTCCATCGAGGACTCCTTCGATCGCTTCCACGATCTGGAGCGCACCATGCAGCTCAACTACTTCGGTGCGCTCAAGGTGATCATGGGGGTACTGCCCACCATGATTGAGAAGAAAAAAGGGCACATCATCAACATCTCCTCCATCGGGGTGTTGACCAATGCGCCGCGCTTCTCCGCCTATGTTGCCTCCAAGTCGGCCCTTGATGCCTGGGTGCGTACCGCAGCCTCCGAGTTTGCCGATAAAGGGGTGAGCTTCTCCATCATCAATATGCCGCTGGTGAAAACACCGATGGTCGCGCCGACCAAGGTCTATGAGCAGGTGCCGATGATGACGCCGGAAGAGGCGGCCGATCTTGTGTGTGATACCATCATCAACAAGCATGTGCGACTGGCCACTCGCCTCGGGGTGTTTGGTCAGGTGGTGCATGCCCTGGCACCACGCGTCGCCCAGGTGATCATGAACACCAGCTTCCGCACCTTTGCCGATCCCAAGGATGGCGACAAGTCCAAGGCGACCGCCGATCAGGTTGCCGTCTCGACCCTGATCAAGGGGATCCACTTCTAACCGGATGATGGGATAAAGAGATCAACAGGGGCCTGAGCAATCAGGCCCCTGTTTTATTTGGAATAACAGTTGAAGGACGAATAAGGAGGATCAGACTCGGGACAGCAGATCAAGCAGCAGATCAGTCGTGCGGCTGGAGTAGAGCAAAGAGAGATGGCCAATGGCGGGCAACTCGATATCCTCCATTCCCACCAATCGTTGCCGCTCTTGCGGCATCACCACATTGTCGTGACTGGTGCGCACTGAGATGCCGGGCACGCAAAGCGGCACCGAGGCAAAACGCTGCAACCAGCCGGAACCGGGCTCCATCTCGCGGGCATTGGCCCCAAGCCCAAGGGCGGCCAGCTGACTGCCCTGATGAGGCGTAGCCAGCGTGATCAGGCGTGCGACCTTGTCACCACCATGGATAGCCAGATAGTCGCGGCAGACCAGCCCCCCCATGCTGTGACCGACCAGCACCAGCTTGTCAGCCCCGGTTTGCGCGAGCACATCGTCAATTCGCTTGGCCAGTAGCGGCACCATCTCATCGATATGACCAAATGGTGGCATCAGGGTAATGGTGGCGACCACATGGCCTGCAGCCTCCAGTCGGGCGCGCTGGGTGTGCCAGATCCCGCGACTGCAACCGTAACCATGCACCAACAATACGGGGCGCTGGCATGGCCGCAGCCGATCGGGTGCCATTAGCAAAGGCTCGAACGGCAGCAACAAGGTGAAGGTGTAAAGGTAGGCCAGCATCTCCTGCGCCATCATCTTCACCCTGCGCCAGGGGCCGATAGCCGGGGAGGGGTAGAAACGGGTAAACAGCCAGCTGCCGAGCACCACCAGACAACGCAATCCAAGCAGGGCAAACACGACAAACAGCAGGGTCAGCAACCAGGGGAGTCCCACGACCAAGTGGGCGATACTCCCGAGGAGCAGCACCTCTACCATCAGCAGGATAAACAGGTGTCGTACGATCGTCATAAGGCCATGATCCGGCCAGTCAGGCGTGGAAGTCAAATGGCACTTTGAGACAGCTTGATCCAGCGCGGCTTTTGTCGCTAAACCCCGGCGAACTCTTTTCCGATCAGGTTATTTGCAACGCTGTATATCCATACATATACTCTATCCATCATCACCAAGAGGAGGCCATCATGGCTGTCGAGATCAAATATGTGGTTGTTCGTGGGGGAGTGGAAAAAATGACCTTTGCCAGCAAAAAAGAGGCCGATGCCTATGACAAGCTGCTGGATACGGCCGATGAGTTGATGACCCTGTTGGCTGGCGCCCCGATCGAGCTGGCGCCAGAGCAGCAAGAGAGTCTGGCATTCTACCTGGCAGAGCAGCGCGATGTGTTGCAAACCCTGCTGCGCGGCGGCAAGGTTCAGGCAGGCACGAAAGAGGAAGAGGCCCCAGCAGCCAAGCGCAAGGAGAAGCCACTAAAGCAGGTGGCCTGATTGCATAGACCTGCTATTTCTCGGGATAAATAGCTCGCCGCATTCACTTCATTTGCATTTAAAACCATTTTTACGGCTATTTACCCCGAGAATTTTTTAACAGCGGTGCATATCCAATGCATAACTAAATAGCGTGCATCACTGAGCGACACTTAATCAGCAACAACAAGAGGTAGTACCAATCCCAACAGAAGCCGCATTCATCTATCACGAGCCCTTTTCTAGCAACTCGGCTCACAGGCTCATATCGATTCACCTCAGCATCAACAAGCAACACCATGACTCAACAACCATTATCCTTGCCGCCAGCTATGCCGCTGTTTGACAGCCTTATCTATCTAGAGGCCGGTAACCCACAGGTCAATCAGTACCTTGCCAACCTCAGCCTCAACGATGTACCCGATGCCGGGCTGGTTTACGAACTGGCGGTCGATTGGCTGCTGGAGCAGCGCAACAGCGAAAACAACTACAAAACCTATCGCAGCGAACTGACCACTTTTTTGCACTGGTGCTTTCGCGAGGCGGCCATCAGCCCGAAAGATCTCACTCGCCGCATCATGATCCGCTATCTCGACTACTGTCAGTCGCCCCCTGACGAGTTGATCGCCTATCGCAACGTGGCGCAGTTTATTCTCGACAAGGAGTGGGGAGAGCGGTTGCCCAACCCGCAATGGCGACCGTTTCTCGGCAAGCGGGAGCTGGGCCGCACCTTGCCCTATCGCCTGAGCGAGCAGGCGATGAAGACCAAGCTCGCCATCTTGTCGGCCTTCTTCCAGTTCCTGATCCAGGAGGAGTACATGGACAGGAATCCCGCTCTGCTACTGCAGCGGGTCAAACGGCCGCAACAGCAGGAAGCCGATGATCAGGTGCAGGCCTTCAGCGAGTTGCAGTGGTCATATGTGATGCAGGCCGCCGACACCCTTGCCAACGACCATCCGGAGCAGCACGAGCGCAGCCGTTTTCTCACCATTCTGATGTATGCCTGTTATCTGCGGATCTCTGAGGTTGCTGCCCGGCCGGGCTTTACACCTGTGATGGGGCAGTTCAGGCGGGATCGTAAAACCGGCGTCTGGGGCTACTTTATTCCGCAAAGCAAGGGGGGCAAACGGCGTACCGTGGCGGTATCCCAAGCGCTGTTGGCGGCACTCGAACGCTACCGCCGTTTCCTCGGTCTCTCTCCCTTGCCGAGACCGGATGAACAGACGCCACTGTTCGTTCGTCATAAAGCGGCAGCCCACGGCCGCGAGCAGGGCGAGCTAAACGCCAATCTCGGTATTCGCCAGTTACGGGATTTGATCATGGTGATCATCGATAAAGGCGCAGAATTGGCAGAGCAGGATGGATTTGCCCAGGATGCAGCCGAAATGCGGCAACTCTCTCCCCATGCGATCCGCCATACCGGGATCACCCATGACATCAACCTGCATGGGCGGCCGCTCTCCCATGTACAGGCCGATGCCGGGCATGACAGCATCGACACCACTTCGAAATACCTGCACACCAGCAACAGTGAACGACATGAGAGCGCCCAGCAAAAGCCGCTGGACCGATTGAACCAACACGTGAGAGATAACATTCACAAGGGCTAACGAACAATGTGACATGACCCTGATTTGTATTGACTGCTCTTAGAACACAGAATGGCTTGTTTGGGGTGTCATAGAAGTTGGCTCGGCAATGTTGTACTTCTCTGGATGACAATCGGTTCAGGAAATATTTTTGGCTCACATGGATGATTCAGAACAGGCACCTTGCCATCTGCGGCATACATATTTATCCCGTAGCAGAGAAGCAAAAAACGAAATTGCTTGCTGAAACAACGAGAACACCCGATGCCGAAAGCTAAGTAACATGCCGGAAGCAGTCATATTCGGTTGAACAGCGCCTTGTTATCACACTTGCATATCCAGTCATTATTGGTGATGTTGATGTCAATATTAACGAGATACCAAGGAGCAGGTATGCAAGTGGCAGTGGTGGAAAAGACCTTCAGGATCGTTGGCAAAGGGTCGCTCATGGCCCAGTTCACCCTTTATCTCTTCAGGCACACTGCATATCTGGTTTCCGGATGTGGGCCTGCAGATGGAGGCCCACTGCAAAGAGTTGCGTATCGAAGATTGCACCATTATCTATACCAATGGCCTCCATCATGGCCAGCCCAGAGCACTCTGGTCCTTAACCCTCCATCCCGACGATATGAACGAGCTCAAACGTATATTGCTGCAATTCAACAGCAACCTCTACTTGACCTGCTGGCCACCCACATTGGCCATCGCCAAACGTGCCTTGAATATGAATTGACCCAACTTCCAAAAAAGTCGCAATTATGTCAGCCACAACAATAAGCCGTGAGGATTAAGGTGGGGGGAATCTATTGCGATAGTCGGCATTTTTATGGCTTTTTTACAAGAAGGAGTATCAATATTTCGAGAGAAAGACCTCTCAAGTAGGGGACAGATATTTCCAAGAAGATTCACGGTAATGACGATGGTTATAACGGTGAAAATCAAACATAACGCTCAATTAGTGAGGGGGATTCCGCACAACGTATTGATTTAATAGTGGACTCTTGTCTCAAAATAGGACATTTCGGTGATGTGGGGCAGGGCGGTTGACTGTGTTATTCTGTTGTCGCTGCAAGAGCATCTGCGGAGGAATCAACCAGATATTGTCTTTCTGCTTTGGGCAGTCAGATCGCTGGAGGTCTGTATGCAGCCTCGATCCTGATCGATTTCCGAACCTTTAAGCTAAGGAAAAAGCTGCGGGCTACTGCTTTGAACAAGCCTTGTTATCTCTCACAATGATGCCGATAACCCCATTTATCGGCATCGGCTGAAAAGGTCAGGCATGTCCGAACATCAAAAAGATCCATTGATTCAGCTGCTGGAATTGTCCATGGCAGATATAGAACAGGGGCTCACTTACAGCCTGTCTGAAGCACGGTCAGCTCTTGCTCAGCGCAGTTCTAGATCAGAGCCGTCAAATTCACGTGACTTGAATGGTTTCTTTGATACCGAACCGGCATCCCCAGATTTCCTGACTGAGCGCGAGGATGTCATCACAGTGCGTGGACCAGACCTGGAAGAAAATTCGTCAGAAGCTGCTCCTGATGAGTAATTCTTTATTGTTCAGTTGATTTCGGTGACTTGTCGGATGCATCCCAATCCCAACCGATTTCGTCAGGATCGACCTTGGCCAGTAGCTCCGGCAGATAATTCTGACGCTCTAAACCCACATCGGTTCCCCAATCTGTTTCACCTGGTGACGTGGCATTGGGGTCACTCTGAGCCAACAGTTCTTCCAGTGTGTAGCTCGGCTTGCCATCATCGCACAGTTTGGCGCGGGCACGTTCCACATCATCAAACGCCGCAGTCAGCAGCGCCGGATCACCATCTTCAAGGGCTGCCTGCAGATAGGCAACCATATCGGCCTCGGTGGCCAAGCCGTCAGCCACATCAAAGCGGCTCCATTGCTCAGTTCTCTTCATTCAGTCCTCCTGCATCCATAATTGCGCATAATGTATATTATGTTAAATGGAATATCTTGTTTCCTGTCACCACTTATTGAACTGTGTATAATGGCAACAATTGATCCTATCTTCGACCGGATGTCTTAAGTGGCTGAATTAACATCAGAACAATTAAAACCCGCTTTTGCGATTGAACAGTTCCCCAAGCTCAGCGAGCTTGAACCTATCCCCTTTGCTGCGCTGCAACCCAGAGCCATTTCCGGCATCAAACGTCTTGCCAGTTTTGATGGTGACTGTCCGGTCATGCTGCTCAACGGATTCCCCGGCGCAGATTACGAAGGCGTTTGCCAGACGCTGATTGCCGACTCTAATGGCAAGGATGGTGACCTGTTTGATCTCTGCTACACCGAGAATCTGAACAACCCCTACAAACCTATCTGGCTGCGCCTGCAACCGGGCACCGGCGTCGAGTTTTGCGAAATGGTTGGCGAGCTGCTCAAGCTGTTGAGCCACCATCTCGATGCCGAACGCATCGTGACCCGCATCATGCGCAAGCAGAACAATGATCCGAAAATCGATGATTTCCTCTCCGATCTGGCGGCTCACGTGGCATTGGGTCTGGAGTTCCAGCACCCCATTCTGATCAATCTGCTGATCCACCACGAAGCGCAGGAAGCGCCGGTGATTTATGGCCGTGATCTCAACTGGGATACCCTATTTGGCTCCATCAATTACCAGACCGAGCAAGGCTCTGTCTATGCCAACCAGCACCTTTTGGAGCCCGGCTTGCTGCGCGAAGCCAACGGCGGTTACCTCATTTTGCAACTGGATGAGCTGCTGGATCAGCCACACCTCTGGTTCAAGCTGAAAAATGCCATGCAAAAAGGCGAGCTGGACTGGAACGCCTATCAGGAAGGGAAAACCCTGACCCCCTTCTTCGCGCCTGAAGCGACCCCCATCAAGCTCAAGCTGATCCTGGTCGGTGACCGACTGGACGTGGCCGAGTTCCAGATGCTGGATCGGGATATGTCCGAGCGCATCTTCCTGCGCGCGGATCTGGTGTCAGAGGTGAATATTGAAGAGGGTCTGCAGGAATTTCTGCAGTACCTGGCTTGGCTGCGCCAGCGCTGGAGCCTGCTGGACTTCACGCCAGCCGCCCTCGCCGCCCTTTGTCGCCATGCCAGCCGCCTCTGTGACCATCAGGAGTGGTTGTCGCTCTCCGAAGTGCAACTCTCCGCCATCATGCGGATGGCTGACAGTCTGGCCCGGGAGCTGGGAGCCGAGGTGGTCACCGACGAGCATATCCGTGGCGCACTGGAGGAGCAGGATTACCGCCTCAACTATCTGGTTGAGCAGTCCGATCAAGGGGTTATCGACGGCCAGATCCTGCTGCAAACCGATGGCGAAGAGATTGGGCAGATCAACGGCCTATCGGTCATTCAGGTCTCCGGTCACCCTTATGATTTCGGTGAGCCGGTGCGCCTCACCGCGACCGTACACCTTGGTGATGGCGATGTGGCGGATATCGAGCGCAAAGCGGAGCTGGCCGGTCATATCCACGCCAAGGCGATGATGATTATCCACGGCTATCTCTCCAACAAATTTGGCGCAGAGAACCCCTCCCCCCTGTCGGCCAATCTGGTGTTTGAGCAGTCTTACCACGAAATTGATGGCGACAGTGCATCCCTGACCGGCTTGTGTGCCCTGCTCTCTGCCCTCGCCCGCCAGCCTATCTATCAGCACTTCGCCGTGACCGGTGCGGTCGATCAGTTTGGCAATGTGCAGGCCGTTGGTGGCGTCAACGAGAAGATTGAAGGCTTCTTCCGGGTGTGCAAAATCCACGGCATCACCGGCAAGCAAGGGATCATTTTGCCGGGCACCAACATCCAGCAGCTGAACCTCTCTGACGAGGTGATTGCAGCGGTTGAAGCAGGCCAGTTCCACATCCACCCGGTGGATCATGTGGAAGAGGCCATCGAGTTGCTCACTGGCTGTGTCGCCGGTGAGCCTGATATGCCCGATACCCTGTTTGGCCGTATTCAGGAGCGGTTGGACGAGTTGAACGGCTCCACTGCCAAAGTCGGACTGCTGCAATCCCTGCTGGGGCGCCTGTTTGGCCGCTGATGAAGTGATCGGAGTTGTTTAGCGAACAACTGTAAGCTAAATTGGCTCGGCTTTGACCCATTTGAAGGAAATACCGCGTGACCGTAGACAATACCACCATGGAAGCCCGCCTTTCCCTGTGCGAACAGGGCAAGAACTCTTTTACCCGTGAAGAGCTGCTGGCTTGCAGCCGTGGCGAACTGTTTGGTGAGGGTAACAGTCAGCTGCCTGCCCCCAACATGTTGATGATGGACCGCATCGTCAAGATCAATGACAACGGCGGCGAACACGGCAAGGGCGAGATCCTGGCTGAGCTCGACATTACTCCGGATCTCTGGTTCTTCGATTGCCACTTCCCGGGTGATCCTGTGATGCCTGGCTGTCTCGGTCTGGACGCCATGTGGCAGCTGGTTGGCTTCTTCCTTGGCTGGAAAGGTGGCCCCGGCAAGGGTCGTGCTCTGGGCGTAGGTGAAGTGAAATTCACCGGCCAGATCCTGCCGACTGCCAAGAAAGTGACCTACAAGATCACCTTCAAGCGCGTCATCAACCGCAAGCTGGTGATGGGGATTGCTGATGGTGTGGTCGAAGTCGACGGCCGTCCGATCTACAGCGCCACCGACCTGAAAGTGGGCCTGTTCAAAGATACTACCGCATTCTGATCTCTCTGATTGGTGGTAAAACAGCATTAACGCAAAGGGGCCACAACGGCCCCTTTCCTTTTGTAATGAGTGATGAAATACCTGCTACTTCATGAAGAGGCCTGAGCCCCGCCCTTCCATGGCGTCACGCCAACCACCAAGCCAATGCCCTCGGGCATCCAGGCATTGATACGGACACGCTTCTTTCTGTTTGCCGACCACGCCAGCCTGATAACCACGAGCACGAGCTCTTTCCAGACGGTCCCGCTTCTGTCTCTTCATCATCTACGACCCTCTTCGTGGAACAAAAAAAGCGACCAATTCTGCATCGGTCGCTTTCATCTTTACTCCTGCGAGCGCACTCGGTCAAACAAAAACTTCCACCCTAACCGGGCTATGTGACACAAGGCACTGAACTGGATTAAGTTTTAATTACAGGGAACTTACTCCTGATTTTTGAGTCCTTCCAGCTCTTCCCAGCGAGCAAATGCCTGTTCCAGCGCGGCTTCAGCGGCATTGAGCGCATCCAGTTTCGGCTGGGTTTTATCTGCCGGCAGCGAGAAGAACCCAGGCTGGTTGATCTCGCTTTGCAGCGCATCCAGCTCGGCTTCCAGCTGCTCAAGACGAGCAGGCAACCCTTCCAGTTCAAGCTGCAGCTTGTAGGAGAGCTTCTTGCTCTTCTTCGGCGCTTCTGGCGCGGTGGCTACGACTGGCTCGGGCGCCTTGACCGGTGCACTCCTGGCCTGTTGCTGGGCATTCTGCTGTTCGCGGGTCGCCATCATGTCGGCGTAACCGCCCACGTAATCGCTGATGCGGCCATCCCCTTCAAACAGCCAGCAGCCGGTCACTGTGTTGTCGATGAAGCGACGATCGTGACTCACCAGCAGCAGGGTACCGGGGTAGTCGGAAAGCAGCTCTTCCAGCAGTTCCAGAGTCTCGACGTCGAGGTCGTTGGTCGGTTCATCGAGGATCAGCAGGTTGCTGGGCTTGAGGAACAGCTTGGCCAGCAGCAGCCGGTTCTTCTCGCCACCGGAGAGCGCCTTTACCGGCGTACGGGCCCGCTTGGGCTCGAACAGGAAGTCCTGCAGGTAACCGAGGATATGACGGGAGCGGCCGCGCACCATCACCTCCTGCTTGCCCTCCCCCACGTTGTCCACCACGGTCTGCTCGGGATCGAGCTGCTCGCGGTACTGATCGAAGTAGGCCACCTCCAGATTGGTGCCCCCCTTGACGGTGCCACGGGTCGGCTCAAGCTGCCCCAGCAACAGCTTGATCAGGGTCGATTTTCCGCAGCCATTGGGGCCGACCAGCGCAATTTTGTCGCCACGCAGCACTTGCAGATCGAGCCCCTTGAACAGGGTGCGATCGCCAAAGTCGAGCCCCAGCCCTTCGGTCTCGAACACCAGCTTGCCGGAGCGATTGACTTCATCCAGTTGCAGTTTGGCCTTACCCTGCAGCTCGCGGCGCTGGGAGCGCTCCATCCGCATCGCCTCAAGGGCGCGCACCCGACCTTCGTTACGGGTACGGCGAGCCTTGATACCCTGACGAACCCACACCTCTTCCTGGGCCAGCTTGCGGTCGAACTCGGCATTTTTCAGCTCTTCAACCCTCAGCCACTCCTCTTTCCCCTGCAGATACTCGTCGTAGTTGCCCGGCCAGGAGGTGATGGCACCGCGATCGAGATCGATGATCCGGGTGGCCAGCTTGTGGATGAACTCCCGATCGTGAGAGATAAAGACGATGGCGCCGCGAAAATCCTTGAGGAAATCTTCCAACCAGTTGATGGCTTCGATATCCAGGTGGTTGGTCGGCTCATCGAGCAGCAACAAGTCGGGATCGCAAGCCAGCGCACGGGCCAGCGCCACTTTGCGAAGCCAGCCGCCGGAGAGGCTGTCGAGGGTCACGTCAGGATCCAGCCCCAGCAGGGTCAACACCTGACTGATACGGGTCTCGAACTGCCAGCCGTTCTGATAATCGAGCTGCTCTTGCAACTCGCTCATCTTGCGAATGTTGGCATCTGACGGATCGCTCGCCAGCTCCATGGAGATGTGGTGGTACTGCTTGAGCAGTTCCCCCACCCCCGCCAGCCCTTCGGCGGCATAGTCAAACACCGTCAGCTCGCTGGAAGCAGGCGGATCCTGCTCAAGGCGGGTCACTTTCAAATCTTGTTGCAGCACCAGACGCCCGTCGTCCAGCGGCAATTCGCTGGCAATGACCTTCATCAGGGTGGACTTGCCCGCCCCGTTGCGGCCAACCAGACAGAGGCGCTCGCCCCGCTCGATGGTCAATTCGGCATTGTCGAGCAGCGGGAAATCACTGAACGACAGACATGCGCCGTGCAATGTTAAAAGAGCCATGTGTGTTCCTTATTTCATATGAAAAAAACGGGCAACAGACTGGGTCTGCCCCCGTTTCATCGTCAAATCACAAATCAACCCTGACGAGCGAGCCAGCCTTTGAGCTCCACTAGCGTGAAGGGCCAACCCAGCTCGCGGCCAGCCTCGTCACGCAGCACCGGAATGCGCACCCGATAGGCGGCAAGCCACAGCTCATCATCCATGATGTCGCACTGGCGGGTGGAGGTGGCAAGACCAGCCTCCTCCACCAGCGCCCAGGCCTGTTCGCACAGGTGGCAACCG
Organism: Aeromonas sp. Y311-2; assembly: GCF_027706025.1. Lineage (NCBI taxonomy): Bacteria > Pseudomonadati > Pseudomonadota > Gammaproteobacteria > Aeromonadales > Aeromonadaceae > Aeromonas > Aeromonas sp. Y311-2. Next base: position 30,257 of record NZ_JAPDCL010000027.1, read on the forward strand.
TCGGTATGAAACAGGGTCAGCATCACGCCTCGCCTTGCTCCGGCGCATGGGTGATGATCCAGCAGTTGTGGATGTGCTGGTTACGTTCGAAATCCTTCGGTCGCGTCTTCTGGGTGATGTTCTGGGCCTTGAGACCAGTGGCCTCGAGACCGGCCAGATCCATCTTGAAGTGACGCTTGTTGTTGGAGAAGACCAGAGTGCCGTCCGCCGCCAGCAGGCGCTTCAGGTGCTGCATCAGCAACAGGTGATCGCGCTGTACGTCGAAGCTCTCGTCCATCCGCTTGGAGTTGGAGAAGGTGGGCGGATCGATGAAGATGAGGTCGTACTGATCATCTGCTTCAGACAACCACTTCAGGCAATCGGCCTGCACAAACTTGTGCTGACGGCCCACCAGCGAGTTGAGACGCATGTTGTCCTGCGCCCAGTTCAGGTAGGTGTGGGACATGTCCACCGTGGTGGTCTCGCTGGCACCGCCAAGACCTGCGTGCACGGTGGCACTGCCGGTGTAGGCAAACAGGTTCAGGAAGCGCTTGCCCTTCGCCATCTGACCCAGCATGCGGCGAGTCTGGCGATGGTCGAGGAACAGGCCGGTATCCAGATAGTCGTAGAGGTTGACCCACAGCCGGGCACCGTACTCCTGCACTTCCATCCGGTGCTGCTCTTCGGAGAGCTTCTGATACTGCTGTTTCCCTTCCTGACGCTCGCGCACCTTCAGGATCACCTTCTCGCCATCCATGCCGGTCACCTTGATGGCGGCCTGAACCATGTCGAGCAGACGTTGACGGGTCTTCTGGGCGGGGATGTCCTTGGGCGCGGCATACTCCTGCACCACCAGATAGTCCTGATAGCGGTCGATGGCGGCGTTGTATTCCGGCAAGTCGGCATCATAGATGCGATAGCAATCGATCCCCTCTTTGTTGGCCCACTTCTCGAGGGTTTTCAGATTCTTGCGCAGACGGTTGGCAAAGTCCTGTGCGACCTCTTTTTGGGAAGCCACGGAGTCCAGTGCGATCTGGTAGTTACGCAGCTGACACTCGAGGGCGCCGTTGAACAGGCGATATTGCTTGTCGGCGCGCAGGCGCAGACAGCTAAGCAGCTCGGGCGATGCGGAAAGAATGGAGACTTTCCAACCCTGGAAGCTGCGACGCAGAGCATCGCCCAGCGCCTGGTGCACTTCCAACAGCGCCGGGAACTCGCCAAGACGCTCGCCATAAGGCGGGTTGGAGATCAGCATACCGACTTGGCGAGCCTCCCCTTCCACAGTCGGCATCGGCAGTGGGTTTTCCAGCTTGGTGACATCGGCTTGCTTGAAGGTGATGAGATGGGCCACACCGGCCGCTTTGGCGTTGTCGCGCGCTTTGAGCAGCACTCGGCTGTCGGCATCACAGCCAAACAGTTTTACTTCGCAACGTTGCATGCCGCGTTTGGCGCGCACTTGCGCTTCCATCATCAGGCTCTGCCACAGCTCACTATCGTGCTGCAGCCAGCGATCGAAACCGAAGCGCTCGCGGCGCAGCGCCGGCGCCATGTCGGCGGCGATAAAGGCCGCTTCAATCAGCAAGGTACCTGAACCGCACATGGGGTCCATCATGGGCTCACCTGCCCAGCCGCTACGGGCAATCATGGCGCAGGCCAGGTTCTCTTTGAGCGGTGCTTCACCGGTGCCTTGACGATAGAAACGCTGGTGCAGCGCCGGGCCCGACAAGTCCAGCGTGATATTGGCCTTGCCCTTGCCCAGGTGCGCCATGATGCGGATATCCGGCGACTTTTTGTCCACGTCCGGACGCACATGACCGCGCTTGGTGAAGCGGTCGACGATGGCATCCTTGATCTTCAGCGCGCCATATTGGGTATTGCGAATGGCAGGGTTGGTGCCGGTAAAGTCCACCGCGATGGTGGCGGTTCCGGAGAAGTGCTCTTCCCAGGGGATGGTGTGGGCGCCCAGATAGAGATCCAGATCGTCGTTCATCTGGAATTCGGAGAGCACCAGCACTATACGGGAGGCAAAACGGCTCCACAGGCACGCCTTGTAGCCAATCGCCAGTTCGCCTTTGAAGTGGACGCCAGCCACGGTCTCACGGACCTGCTCTGCGCCCAAGGTGGTCAGCTCGTCGGCCAACAGGTTTTCCAGCCCCTTGGGGCAGGTTGCAAAAAATTCTTTCATCACGCTCACGGGGAACCCATAAAAATAGTGCCGCATTATACCTCATCAGGCGGGCTGGAGCATGCAAAAGTCGGCGCAAACGGCAGGATGGAAACAGATTGATAGGTGGCGAAAAGGTAAAAGGCCCCATGACTACCCGATGGCGAGATCATGGGGCCAGACATCATTTAGCGGATCACTTCATACGGGCCTTGAAACGGGGATTGCTTTTGCAAATCACGAACAATTTTCCCCGACGACGCACCAACTGACAATCGGGATGGCGCGCCCGTGCGGATTTGAGTGAACAGACGACCTGCATTCAGGACTCCTTCTTGCTTGAAAATGCGCCAAAGCGCTTGTTGAAACGGGCCACACTCCCCTCACTCGATACCTGCTTCTGCTTGCCGGTATAGAACGAGTGCGACTGGCTGGAAACATCGAGCGATACATAGGGATACTCCTTCCCGTCTTGCCACGTATAGCGGCGATCGCTCTTGATGGTTGAACCGACCAGGAAAAAGGCATCTGCCGCCGTGTCATGGAACAGCACCAAACGATAATCAGGATGAATATGAGGCTTCATAGCAACTCCATTTTGTTATGTTATAACAAAATGTAAGTGAGAATAGCTCTCGTTTCAAGTATAAAATGTCGTATGAAGAAAATCGCTTCAGTGAGCGATGTGTTGACACTGAGGTGGAGGCACTACACAAGCAGAACGAAACAAGAGGGAGACACCATGCTTGCAGCACGGAAGACCAAGATACTGCGTGGGTTAGAACACAAGGTGCAAGTGACTGTAACAAGCCTCAAGAGAGGCTGGATCACAACCATGAAGATCAATGAGAATGTGCAAGATGTTCGCGGATCAATGAAGTATCAGAAAAGAGGCGCGATTGAGGTGACAACAGTAAAAACAGGCAGCGGTGTAATCACAGAGATAAAACGATTGATGAAAATATATCAACTAACCTGACGATATTGCTCGGTCACGGTAATACGCGGTTTCATCCGGTTATTCATCACCTTGATCACCCCGAAACGCGGCAAGGTTTTACTGGTGGTCAATACCAGATCGGCAGTGAGGTTCAAACAGACGCTAGCCTGATCCCCTGACTCAATGACCATAAATTCGCCGTTGCCATGAGGTGTATTCATCAGGACCAGATCACCGTTTTGCGGGATCACTTGCGGATGCTGTTCACTAAAAAACCAGCTTTGCGGCATCAGGGGTTTATAAAAACGACTGACCGCGATGGCATTAAGCACCAACTGAACCTGATGCGGAATACTCCACTCAAGTTCGGCTGCTTTATCCATCAACTGATAATAGAGGGCGGCATCATCAACACAAAAAGGCTGGGTTGCAAATGAGCTGGGCACCAATTGTCGCCCTTTATACTCGGTAGCAAATAACATGTTATCAGACAGGTCCAACATCAGACGGTCACTCTGGGCATCATAGTGCCATTGCCAGCTATCGGTCGGTTGGATAAACATGTTGGAGCCCTTACTTGATAATTACCAGTTGACTTTATTCCATATGCAGGAAATCAGCAACGTCAAATAAAGGGCTCCGCCATCTATTTCTTAAATATTGGTCACAATCTCTTTGACCAGCCCCGGCCCTTTATAAATAAAGCCGCTATAAATTTGTACCAGACTGGCACCGGCGGCCAATTTTTCACGGGCGGCCATGGCACTATCAATACCACCCACCCCGATAATTGGCAGAGCACCATTGAGCGCCTTGGCCAGATGGCGGATCACCTCGGTACTCTTGTGCTGCAGCGGACGCCCACTCAGGCCACCCGCTTCACCGGCGTGGGGCATGTCATAAATCATCTCGCGCTCGAGGGTTGTATTGGTGGCGATAACCCCATCAATACCATTCCGTACCAGCGAAGCTGCCACCTGATCTATTTCCTCAAGGCTCAAGTCAGGGGCAATTTTAACCGCCAGCGGCACATACTTTTTATATTTGGCGGCCAACTCTTGCTGGCGCACCTTGAGGGCGGCCAGCAATTCATCCAGCGCCTCGCCATATTGCAGTGAACGCAAACCCGGGGTGTTGGGGGAAGAGATATTGACGGCAATATAACCGGCATGGTCATAAACCTTGTCCATGCAGATCAGGTAATCATCCTTGCCCTGTTCGATGGGAGTGTCTTTGTTTTTGCCGATATTAATGCCGATGACTCCCTGATATTTGGCCTCTTTTACCTTGGCCACCAGATGATCCACCCCCTTGTTGTTGAATCCCATCCGGTTGATGATCCCCTCTGCCGGGATAACCCGGAACAGGCGCGGCTTGTCATTGCCGCTTTGGGGTCTGGGGGTGACGGTACCGACTTCGATAAAACCAAATCCCATGGCGCCCAGCGCGTCAATGCACTCACCATCTTTATCCAGACCGGCCGCCAATCCCACCGGATTGGCAAAAGAAAGCCCCATGACAGTGACGGGGCGTTTCGGCAAATTCTGGCGGAAGAAACAATCGAGTGGCGTACCGAGAAGGCGGGGCAAATATTTCATGGAGAGATCGTGAGCCTGTTCCGGATTGAGTTTGAACAGGAAATGCCTGGCGATGGGGTACAACATCTTTGCTCCTTAAAGAAAGCCCCGGCAACTGGCCGGGGCTTTGGGTGTAATGTCGGTGTCATGCCTTAATCTGGCAATTAAAGTGCCCGACAATTCAACTGGAGCAGGTTCAACTCTCGCAAGGCCACCGAGAACTTGGCGAACTCGTGGGTACTGGTGGTCTTGAAGTCGGCCAACATATGGGTCCAACGGGACAAGAGTTGCTCATGCTCCGAAATCCAGTCGGCCAGTATGGTAGCGCATTCTCCCTGATCTTTGCACCCTTCCAGTACCACAGAAGTGAGACTGCGTTGCTGCCAGTCAAGATCTTCGCGGAAGGAGGCTCGCGCCATCGCCTGCCAGTGGTTGCCGACTGGCTGATGGTTGATCTGATCAAGGAACCAGTGCAGATCCAGTTTGGCACCGAGGCGATAGTAGACATTGGCGGCGCGCAGGATATCGGTCTTGTGCTCCGCGGCAATCTGCGCCAGATCCAGGCTGGAGAAGAGGCTGCTCATATGGGCGACCTGACGGGCAATGGCCTCCGGCACCTGTTTCTCCATCCACTTGGCAACAGCCTGACGATGCTCGGCCACTTCGCTCTCATCCATCACCTCGTAAAGGTGTGTGCCGAGGGTCTCGAACGCAGGACGGAAGAAGGCGATGTTCTCGCTGATGCTCCAGCTGCGATTGCGGGCGCGCAAGAACCAGCGGGTGGCACGGCGCACGATGCGGCGGCTGTAGAACATCAGCTCGAGCTGAGTCTGGGCATCCACCAGGTTGTCGCACCCTTCGATATCGCGCCACAGCTGGTTCATGCCAAACACTTCGCGGGCCATGGCGAAGCAGCAAGCCACTTCGGCGACCGAGGCACCGGTCTCGTCCTTCATCCGGCTGGCGAAGTTGAGCCCCATGTCGTTAACCAGCATGTTGGCCACCCGGGTAGCGATGATCTCGCCGCGTAGCGGGTGATCGGCCAGCTGGGCACCAAACTGCTGCTGTACTTTGGCCGGGAAGCTGGTGACCAGCATGTTGGCGAGGAAGGGCTCGTCGGTCACTTCCGGGCAGTTGAGCTGCTCTTTCAGCACCATCTTGCCGTAAGCCACCAGCACCGCCAGTTCGGGGCGGGTCAGCCCCTGCCCTGCCGCCATCCGCTCGGAAAGCTCCTCATCGGATGGCAGGAACTCCAGCGCACGGTCGAGCTTGCCTTCCCGCTCCAGCCCCTGAATAAAGCGCTGTTGCTCTTTCAGTTGTTCAGAGCCGCGGAAGCTGGTGACCGAGATGGACTGGGACTGGCGATAGGCGTTAGTGATCACGATCTGCGCCACGTCGTCGGTCATCTCGTAGAGCATCTGGTTACGTTGCTTGAGGGTCAGATCCCCTGCCGCCACCAATTGGTTCAGCAGGATCTTGATGTTCACCTCGTTGTCGGAGCAATCCACCCCGCCCACGTTGTCGGTAAAATCGGTGTTGATGCGACCGCCCTGACTGGCGTACTCCACCCGGCCGAGCTGGGTAAAGCCGAGGTTGCCCCCCTCACCCACGATACGGGCCCGCAGATCGCGACCATTGACCCGCAATGCGTCATTGCTGCGATCGCCCACTTCCCCATCGCTCTCGCGAGCGCTCTTCACATAGGTGCCAATGCCGCCGTTCCACAGCAGGTCGACATTGAGGCAAAGCAGCGCCTTGATCAGCTCGTTCGGGGCCATGCTGGCCTTGTCGGTGCCGAGCAGGGTCTGCATTTCCGGGCTGAGCTTGATGGATTTGGCCGAGCGCAGGAAGATGCCGCCCCCCTGTGATATCAGCTCACGGTTGTAGTCATCCCAGCTGGAACCCGGCAGATCGAACAGGCGCTGGCGCTCGACAAAGCTCTTGGCCGCATCCGGGGTCGGGTCAACGAAGATGTGCATGTGGTTGAACGCGCCCACCAGCCGGGTGTGCTCGGAGAGCAGCATGCCGTTGCCGAACACGTCCCCCGCCATGTCGCCGATCCCGACGCAGGTAAAATCGGTGGTCTGGCAGTTGACGCCAATTTCACGAAAATGCCGTTTGACCGACTCCCAGGCACCACGGGCAGTGATGCCCATCTTCTTGTGGTCGTAACCGACCGAGCCGCCGGAGGCGAATGCATCGCCGAGCCAGTGACCGTATTCGAGGCTGATCTCGTTGGCAATATCCGAGAAGGTGGCTGTGCCCTTGTCTGCGGCGACTACCAGGTAGTAGTCATCCTCATCGTGACGCACCACGGATTTGGGCGGGATCACCTCGCCGCCGATGATGTTGTCAGTCACATCGAGCAGACCTCGAATAAACAGACGATAACAGGCCTTGCCCTCCTCCTGGATGACGGCACGGGGCGCCCCCACCGGCATCTGTTTGCAGTAGAAGCCGCCTTTTGCCCCCACCGGCACAATGACGGTGTTCTTCACCTGCTGGGCTTTCACCAGACCCAGCACTTCGGTACGGAAGTCCTCCTTGCGATCGGACCAGCGCAGGCCGCCACGGGCTACCTTGCCCCAGCGCAGATGTACCCCTTCCACTCGCGGCGAATAGACGAAGATCTCGAATTTCGGCAACGGTAGCGGCATGTCGCTAATGCTGGAGGGGGCCAGCTTGAAGGAGATGTAGGGCTTGATGTTGCCCGCCTTGTCCAGCTGGTAGTAGTTGGTGCGCAGAGTAGCATCGATCATCTCCACATAGCGGCGAATGATGCGATCGTCGTCCAGGTTGGCCACCTGATCCAGCTTGGTGGCAAGCTCCTCGTGCAACTTGGCTTCTGCTTTGGCATCCTGCTTGCCAGCCGGGTCGAGGCGCTGCTCGAACAGGGTAAACAGCAGCTGGGCGATATCAGGGTAACGGGTCAGGGTCTCTTCGATATAAGACTGGCTGAAGGAGACGCCGGTCTGGCGCATGTATTTGGCATAGGCGCGCAGCACCGAGACCTGACGGCCGGTGAGACCCGCCCCCAGCACCAGCCGGTTGAAGCCGTCATCTTCCAGCTGCTTGTTCCAGATGGCAGCAAAAGCCTGCTGGAAGCGCTGCTGGCTCTGGGCCAGATCAAAGGGCTGCTCGCCATGCAGCAGCATGGAGAAGTCGAGGATCCAGAACAGATCGCCCCCCGGAGTGCGAACCTGATACGGGGTCTCACCGATCACCCGCAGCCCCATGTTCTCCAGCATCGGCAACACATCGGAGAGGTGAATGGGTTCGGTGCGGTGGAACAGCTTGAGCCGTACCCGACGGTCGTTCTCCTCCTCCTGCGCGCGGTAGAACAGCATGCCCAGCGGCTCGGCTTCGCTCAGGTTATCGAGCGCCATGATATCGGCCACGGCCGAGCCCGGCAGCACATCTTCTTTGTAAGCGCGAGGGAAGGCAGTGCTGAAACGGCGGCGCAGCTCGTTGCCACGGGCCTCACCATAGTGGGAAAGCAGCACGGAATCGAGTCTGTCGTCCCAGCTGCGGGCCGCTTCAATCAGGTTGTTCTGTACTTCGTTCACATCCACATCCACGTTGTTGTTGTTGACCCGCACTATGTAGTGGGTCCGCGCCAGCACGCCTTCGGTGAAGTAGACGTTGAACTCCACCTCTTCGTTGCTGCCAAAATACTTCTGCAATATTTGCTGGGTCTTGATCCGCAGCGCCGTGTTGTAGCGCTCCTTGGTGACATAGACCATGCAGGAGAAGAAACGGCCGTACACATCGCGGCGCACGAACAGCCGCAGCATGTCCCGCTCCTGCATCTCCAGCACCCCAAGACCGGTGGCCAACAGCTCCTCTTCGCGGGCCTGGATCAGCTCATCGCGCGGGTAGGTTTCCAATACGTTCAGCAGCGCCTTGTAGGCGTGGGATCCCTTCTCGTGACCGGAGGCAGCCATGATGCGTTCGAGACGATGGCTGATGAGCGGGATCTGGGTCGCGCTGGTGTTGTAGATGGAAGAGGCGTAGAGGCCGATGAAGCGATCTTCCCCCACCACCTTGCCGTGCTCGTCAAAGCGCTTGATGCCGATGTAATCCACATAGGCCGGGCGATGGACGCGAGACTTGCTGTTGGATTTGGTGAGGATCAGCAAGTCAGAGCTCAGGGCGGCGTGACGAGCGCTGGCTGGCATGTTGCCAAGACGCTGGCCCACCTCCTTGATGGAGTTCTTCATCAGACCGAGGCTGGAGCTGGCCTGCGGCAGGATCTCGTGATCCCCCTCCACCGCCTTGACGTCATAACGGCGATAGCCCATCAGGGTGAAGTTGTGGGCAGCCACCCATTTGAGGAAAGCGACGCAGGAGGCTACCTCCTCCTTGCTGGCCGGACTCTTGCGTTTAGGCAGCTCGTCGATGATCTCATTGAGCTTGGTCAGCATCGGCTGCCAGTCGCCGACCGCCAGCGCCACTTCACCGGCCACCGAGTTGAGCTCGGCAGCCAGCGCAGCCATCTGCTCCTCGCTGGTGAGGTGATCGATCTCGATAAGGAATGCCGTTTCAACCGAAGTCTGCCCGTCGGTGTTGTCGAGCGCCAGAATGGCGTCAATCTTGCCATCCGCACCACGAATCAGGTGCAGCGGTTGGTGCAGCATCATGTGGGCGGTGATATTGAGTCGCTTGAGCGCCATCCGGATGGAGTCCACCAGGAAGGGGGAATCCTGCAGGATCACCTCGACAATCGTATGGGGGGACTGCCAGCCGTGACGGGTCAGCTCGGGATTGTAGACCCGGATATAGGGATCGGTGCCGGTACGCTGATTGAGGGCATTCCACAAGCTCAGGGCCGCGCCGTAGAGATCGCTGTCATTGCGATCGTGCAGATCGGAGCTCGCCATGTTGCCGTAGAACTTGGCAACGAAGCGCTCGACCAGAGAGGCACTGTTTTTGGGCAACTTCTGATGGATCAGGCTGAGAACGTTTTCGAGCAGAACTGAGGTAGGGGCGTCTTTCAATGCCATTTTTATATTCCTTATCGGACGACATTAACCACCGACGCAGAGGCAACCACCCTGGTTACCCGCTGGTGCAGAGTTGTTGCGAAGTGTAATGGCTTGGATAAGGGAAGGCGAGGAAAGGTGCTAACGAGATGTTAAAAACAAGGTGCAGATCACGGCTTAAACTGTGAGAAATTTTGCAAATAACCAAAAATACAGAAATTCCCACTACCTTTGTGCCAGTTTGCCGGATAGATAGTGACTCAAAGCAGATAAACAGTCGGTAATCTGTTCACTTTTTGTTAATTTATGCGTTCGAGACTGATAAAGCGGTAATCGTCCTGGGTTTTCAGCCGAAAGTAGCCATGCACACCATTGATGGCGACAAAGGGCCGTATTTTTTCTATGCCAAGTTCCAGGGTCAATCCCTGTTCGCTGCGCACCACCAGCCGTCTGGCATGGCCCTGATACATCAGTATCACCTCATCGCTATTCAATGAGAGCCGAAAAGTAAACTGCTTCACGCTTGCTCCTGATCACACGGCAAATCACATAATGGGGGGCAGGCGCGTTCAACGCCCCTGCCCCGTCGCTACTTACTGCTGCAGCGCCTTGCTTACCTTCTCGAACAGATCCCGTGCCAACCCCTCAAGGTTGGCAAGACGGGTCAGCTCGGCGCGGATAAGGGCCTTGCGCGCTTCATCCAGTCGCTTGAACTGGATAAGAGGCGTGATGAGGCGGGAGGCCACCTGCGGATTGACCTCGTTGAGCTCGATCAGCAGATCAGTCAGGAAGCGGTAACCGCTGCCATCCACCGCATGGAACTGCACCTGATTGCTCATGGCGAAGCTGCCGATCAATGCCCGCAGCCGGTTCGGGTTGCGAATGCTGAAGGTGGGGTGATTCATCGCCTGCTTCACTTCGCTAAGCACATCGGCAGCCGGTTTGCTGCCAATCAGCCGCAGCCAGTTGTCCAGCACCAGTCCATCCTTGGCCCACTTGCCCTCGAAATCGGCCAGCAGCGCGGCGCGGCATGGCAGCAGATAGCCGTTGGCCACCTGCAACGCCGCCAGGGTGTCGGTCATGTTGTCGGCGGTTGCGTACTGCTCGCGCACCAGCGCATCGGCATGCTCCGCATCCAGCGCCGCCAGATAACCGAGCACCACCCCTTTGAGAGCTCGCTTGGCCATGTCGGCGTGCACCACCTGATAACCACTCAGACGCAGGCTCTGATAGGTTGCCGCCAAGCTCGCGCCAAAGGCCTCGGCAAGACGGGTGTGGATCGCGTCGCGCACCTGATGGATGGCATCGATATCGGCCACCTCGAACAGCTCGGCCAGGGTCGCCTCACCGGGCAGCGCCAGGATCTCCGCCTTGAGGGCCAAATCCAGCTCGCTGTCGTCAAAAATGGCGACGAAGGCGGCCAGCAGGGTTTGGGAGAGCTCAACCCCCTGCCCATGTTGCACCCGCGCTACCCCTTCGATGACCGCCTTGTTGATCAGCATCTGCGCCGCATCCCAGCGGGCGAACTCGTTACGGGCAAAGCGCATCAGGAAGGCGAGCGCTTCATCGCTGTAGTCATAGTGCAGCTTGACCGGCGCGGAGAAGTCCCGCAGCAGGGAGGGAACCGGCTTGACCGGCACCTGATCGAATTCGAAGGTCTGCTCCGCTTCCAGCACGTCGAGCACATTGCCGATGGCCTTGCCCTGATGCTGCAGAGGGATGACGGCACCTTGCTCGTCATAGAGTTCGATATCGAACGGAATGTGCAGCGGCAGCTTTTGCGGCTGATCCTGAGTCGGCGGGGTATGCTGGCGCACGTGCAGACGGTAAATTCCGCTCGCGGCATCGTACTCGTCGGTCACCGTCAGCTCGGGGGTGCCAGACTGGCTATACCAGCGGCGGAAACGGCCGAGATCCACACCGGAAGCATCCTCCATCGCCTGCACGAAGTCATCGCAAGTGGCGGCCGAGCCGTCGTGACGCTCGAAGTAGAGACGCATACCGGCCTGGAAGGCATCTTCCCCCAGCAGGGTGTGCATCATGCGGATCACTTCCGACCCCTTCTCGTAGACGGTCAGGGTGTAGAAGTTGTTCATCTCGATCACCACATCCGGGCGGATGGGGTGCGCCATGGGGCCGGCATCTTCGGCAAATTGCGGGCCGCGCACGGTACGCACGTTGTTGATGCGATTGACGCCGCGAGAGCCCAGATCGGAGGAGAACTCCTGATCCCGGAATACCGTCAGCCCCTCTTTCAGGCTGAGTTGGAACCAGTCACGACAGGTGACACGGTTGCCGGTCCAGTTGTGGAAATATTCGTGACCGATCACCCGTTCGATACCGTGGTAATCGCTGTCGGTGGCAGTAGCCGGATTGGCCAGCACGAATTTGGAGTTAAAGATGTTGAGTCCCTTGTTCTCCATGGCGCCCATGTTGAAGAAGTCCACCGCGACGATCATGTAGATGTCGAGGTCATACTCGAGGCCAAAACGCTGTTCGTCCCAGCGCATGGAGTTGATGAGGCTCTCCATGGCAAAACCGGCTCTGTCCAGGTTGCCCTTGTCGACGAAGATCTCGAGAGCCACTTTGCGGCCGCTTTGGGTGGTGTAGTGGCTGCGTTCCACATCGAAATCACCGGCCACCAGCGCAAACAGGTAGCTCGGTTTGGGGAAAGGATCCTGCCACTGCACGAAGTGACGGCCACCATCCAGATCACCGCTGTCGACCTTGTTGCCGTTGGAGAGCAGGAAGGGGAACTGGGCTTTGTCGGCGGTAATGCGGGTGCTGTAACGGGCCAGAATGTCGGGGCGGTCCAGATAATAGGTGATGCGACGAAAGCCCTCCGCTTCACACTGGGTGCAGTAGGCATCGCCAGACTTGTAAAGCCCTTCCAGCGCAGTGTTGGCAGCCGGATCCAGCAGGGTGACAATGGTCAGCACACATTCGGCAGGCAGGTTGAACAGAGTCAGGCTGCTCTCGCCTTGCTCGTAGTGGTCACAGGGAATGCCATCGATGGCAACGCTCTTGAGGGTCAGCTGCTCGCCATCAAGGACCAGCGGCGCATTGTGCTCGCCGTTGCGGCGAATGCGGGTGATGGCGGTGACCTGGGTCAGCGGCTCCTGCAGTTGGAAATCGAGGTCGATGGTGTCGATCCAGTAGAGCGGCGCCTGATAATCCTGGCGATATTTGGCCGTCATGGCCTGGGAGTGATCGGTCATTATTGTCTGCTTCCACGCTTGTTAAAGGCGAGAAAGAGGCTGTCACAACCAACTGGCGGGGTCAAACAATTTGCATTACGTCAGATACGCCAGACAAAAAGAAAGGGCGACCGAAGTCGCCCTTGTGCATTAGGTGTCACCTTGTCAGCTGCGTTTGCTGACCTTGGCCAGATCTGCCGTGATATTGGCCGCTTCGATGAGATACTCATCGGGCGCTTCAAAATCAGCAGGCAGTTCATCCAGACTCTTCACCGCCGGCTTGCCAAGACGTGCCAGACGCTCGTTGGTACGTTTGAGCGCTTTCTCATCCTGTTTCGCCTGCTCTGCAACACGCTCCGCCTCGTTGAGGGAGACCGACTTCTTGTCTTTCTCCTCCTTGTAGTCGGCGATGTCCTGCATCACATAGGCAAACTCGGGATCCTTGGCGATCCGGGCATCGTGCGCCGACTGCAACTTGGGCAGCAGGCTGGCGAAGTTGCCGAGTTTCTCGTAGTTGGCGGAGGCAATCTTGTCCCACGGCAACGCATTGAACTCACGGCTCTCGCCCGTCTCTTCCGGGGCAACCGGTGTCGGGAAGCTGATATCCGGCGCAACGCCCTTGTTCTGGGTACTGCCACCGTCGATCCGGTAGAACTTGGCGATGGTGTACTGCACGTGACCCAGCGGCTGCTCGTAGAAGTCATAGACCTTGGCGAGGCTGCGATGCTGCTGCACCGTCCCCTTGCCGAACGAGTTTTCACCCAGGATCAGGGCGCGGCCATAATCCTGCATGGCGGCTGCGAAGATCTCGGAGGCAGAGGCACTATAGCGATCGATCATCACCGACATGGGGCCGCCGTAGTAGACGTTGCCATCGTCATCGCCATTGACCGTGATACGGCCCATGTGATCACGAATTTGCACCACGGGACCGCTGGCAAAGAAGAGACCGCTCAGGGCGGAAGCTTCGGTCAGGGCGCCACCGCCGTTACCGCGCAGATCGATGATCAGACCATCGATCTTCTGCTTGTTGAGGCTGGAGAGCTCCTTGATCACGTCGTCGTGCAGATTGACGTAGAAACTCGGGATCTCGATGACGCCAATCTTCTTGCCTTCGGCATTAATCACCTTGGACTTGGCGGCCCTGTCTTCAAGGCGCACCTTGTCACGGGTCAGCTCGATCTGCTCGGTCTTGGCAGTTGCGCCCTTGCCGCGCTGGATCTCCAGCTTGACCTTGCTCCCCTTGGGCCCCTTGATGAGCTCGACCACGTCATCAAGACGCCAGCCGATCACATCGACAATCTTGCCATCTTCCTGCCCTACCCCGGTAATCTTGTCATCGGGTTTGAGGTGGTTGGATTTGGCAGCCGGGCCACCGGGCACCAAAGAACGGATGACGGTAAAGTCATCTTCCGCCTGCAACACGGCACCAATCCCCTCGAGCGAGAGGTTCATCTCGGTGTTGAAACGATCGGCACTGCGCGGTGAGAGGTAACTGGTGTGCGGTTCGATGGCGCGAGCGAAGGAGTTCATGAAGAGCTGGAAGACATCCTCACTCTCGGTCTGGGACATCCGCTTGATGGCGTTGTTGTAACGCTTGCCAAGCAGCTCCTTGATCTCGGGCCACTCCTTGCCGCTGAGCTTGAGACTCAGGGCATCGAACTTGACCCGCTGACGCCACAGCTCGTTGAGCTCTGCTTCATCTTTGGGCCAAGCCGCCCCTTCCCGATCAAACACATAGTTGTCGGTCTGGGTAAAATCGAAAGGAGTATCAAGCAGTTTGAGGGCGTATTCGAACCGCTCATAACGCCGCTGCTGACTCAGGTTGAACATCTCGTAGGCGGGAGCCAGACGGCCTCTTTCGAGGTCGGTGTCAAAACCGTTACGGTACTTTTCAAAACGGCTGATATCAGAGGCCAAAAACAGGTTGCGGCTGTAGTCCAGATTCTCCAGATATTTATCGAAAATCACGGAGGAAAAGGCATCGTCAAGCTTGAACTGTTTGTAGTGCGAGCGGGTAAACAGATTGGTAATTCGCTTGCTGGCCGTAGCATGTTGGCTCTCTTGAGCCAACACAGGCAAATCACTCTCCTTGAGCACCGGCTCGATGGCCTGTGCAAGCCCGGCAAGCGCCAGGCTACAGGCAACGAGGGAAAAACGAATTACGCCATGCTTCAACATTTGTCTCCTTAGAGAACCAAGTGCTCTGATTTGACCCGCACCATCATGCCGGTCTGCAGTTGGACCTGTACATCGTCCTTGGTTACTTCCTTGATGGTTGCCGGAACCGGGAATTTACCCATAACGACGCGCACATCCTGGCCCACTTTCAGCGTAGCGGCATCCACTTTAACCAGCGGAGCGTCAGCGACCGGTGCCTTGGCGGCAGCTTTCGGCTTGGCAGCTACATCAGTTTTCTCGGTTTTGCGCACAGCAGGACGACGAGGCTTCTTGGCCTTCTCATCCTTCTCTTTGGTATTGGTACGACGGCTGGCGAATACGCGCTCTTTGCTCTCTTTCAGAGCTTGCTTGGCGTGCTCGATGTGCTCTTCGGTCAGCAGCTCGCCCGGGTTGCCATCCAGATCAACGCGAGCCTGGCCAGCTTTGAGACCGTGCAGGTAGCGCCAGCTGGAGGTGTATTGACGCAGTGCGGAACGCAGCATGGTCTTGGAGACTCTGGCATCGTCAGCAAGACGCTCGGCCAAATCCTGGAAGATGCCAATCTTGAGCGGCTTGGCCTCTCCTTCAGCAACGAAGCAGGCCGGGAATTTCTCGACCAGGTAGGCAACGATCTCTTTACTGTTCTTCAGCTTCTCAGTGTTTTCCATGTATAACCTTGGCTTTCATATAAACGCACGGGCACGTCCCGAGCACAACAAAGGCCCCATTATAGAGAGCTTGGGGCCTTTTGCGAACCATCTAGCAATGACTTAGAGCATGCTTTCCAAAATTTGCACCGTTTCTTCGAGGCCAATCCGGTCTTGCTGGTCGAAACGGTTAAAAATCGGACTGTCGATATCGAGCACCCCGATGATCTCGCCACCACGGCGAACCGGGATCACGATTTCCGAGTTGCTCGCGCCATCGCAAGCGATGTGACCGTCGAACTGGTGGACATCGTCAATGAGCTGGGTTCTCCCCTCTGCCACTGCCGTACCACACACCCCGCGGCCGACCGGGATCCGCACGCAGGCCGGTTTGCCCTGAAATGGCCCCAATACCAGGGTCTCGCCCTGCAACAGATAAAAACCGACCCAGTTGATCTCCTCCAGCTCCTGATTAAGCAGTGCGGAGAGGTTGGCCAGATTGGCAATCAGATCGGTTTCCCCCTCCAGCAGCGCCTTGGCCTGCTGGTTGAGGGTGCGATAAAACGGTTGTTTTTCAATCATGATTAAATGAACTTCACTCCCTGATGGTTTGGGGAAGGTAACGCCTGGCCGGGAAATTTCAAATATTTTTTCCACTCCCCACCTCTTGCGCCGTTATTCCCGGGCAACGGAAAGCGCCAATTGCTGGCGTTGACCATTACTCCACTCGATATTTAACAACCAGATCATGACGGGTGATGTACAGCTCCCCACCTGTGTCACCCCCTGCCACTGTCCGTCTATTTCTTCAAAGCTCACCGGAATGGTGCCCATAAACATATCTTTGCCTTCGAGTGTCGCTTTCACCGGTTTGATGGCCGGATCGCCGCCGGTAATAGCGATGGCAAAGTCATGTTCAGCGCGCAGCGGTAATTCCTTGATGGCGACCGTCAGTGGCTTGTCACCAATCAGCGCGCTGCAAGGGGTGTGGGAAAGATCACAAATCTGATCTTTTTTCTGGTCAGCAGAGACGCTGTTATCGGCCGAAAACCAGGTGCGATAGGCCATCAGCGCCAATAACAGCGCCAATACCAGTACGAGGTGCAAAACTTTACGTGCGGTAAGTCTCTCTTTCATCAAAAACAGCCCGATTAAGATGCAATTAAAATAGTTTTTTGTGATCTCGAACAAGGTAAAAAACTGCCATATCGAGACCGGACGGAGCCAAATATATCACTGTTTATACTGTTATTTTACCTGTCACTTCAGTATCATTCCCATGCAGTTTTCATTTAGCCATCTTTTGCTTTTCCTTTCGTTAACAGATGTTAACAACTGGTCGGCGGTGGCTGATGAAGCCAGTCCGGTCCTCCGGATACAAAACCAAACAACAGCAGCATCGGAAGCGGAATATAACGATGAGCCATACAACTAACCATCCTGAGTACAACTACACCGTTGTTCGCCAGTTTACCGTCATGACGATTGTCTGGGGAATTGTCGGCATGTCGGTTGGCGTACTGATCGCAGCCCAGTTGATCTGGCCTGCCCTCAACTTCGAGACCCCGTGGCTGACTTACAGTCGTCTGCGGCCCCTCCATACCAACGCAGTGATCTTCGCCTTCGGCGTCAGTGCACTGATGGCCACCTCGTTTTACGTGGTGCAGCGCACCTGTCAAACCAGACTGTTTGGTGGCCCGCTGGCAACCTTCGTCTTCTGGGGCTGGCAAGCAATCATTCTCTCTGCCGCCATCTCTCTTCCGCTGGGTTACACCTCCGCCAAAGAGTATGCCGAGCTGGAGTGGCCGATTGATATCGCCATCACTGTGGTATGGGTCGCCTATGCCATCGTCTTCTTCGGCACCCTGATGAAGCGCACCACCTCCCACATCTATGTGGCGAACTGGTTCTTCGGCGCCTTCATCATCACCGTTGCGGTGCTGCACATTGTCAACAACATGGAAGTGCCGCTCTCCGGCATGAAGTCCTACTCCATGTACTCCGGCGCCATGGACGCCATGGTGCAGTGGTGGTATGGCCACAACGCGGTAGGCTTCCTGCTGACCGCCGGCTTCCTGGGGATGATGTACTACTTCGTGCCCAAGCAGGCCGGTCGTCCGGTTTACTCCTATCGCCTCTCCATCGTGCACTTCTGGGCGCTGATCTCCCTCTATATCTGGGCCGGTCCGCACCACCTGCACTACACCGCACTGCCTGACTGGGCTCAGTCCCTCGGCATGGTTATGTCCCTGATCCTGTTTGTCCCCTCCTGGGGCGGCATGATCAACGGCATCATGACCCTCTCCGGTGCCTGGCACAAACTGCGTTATGACCCCATCCTGCGCTTCCTGATCGTCTCCCTCTCTTTCTACGGCATGTCGACCTTCGAAGGCCCGATGATGGCGATCAAAACCGTCAACGCCCTCTCCCACTACACCGACTGGACCGTTGGTCACGTTCACTCCGGTGCGCTGGGCTGGGTTGCCATGGTCTCCATCGGTGCGGTTTACCATCTGATCCCGAACCTGTTCGGCCAGGGCCGGATGTACAGCGTCAAGCTGATCAACGTTCACTTCTGGCTGGCGACCGTGGGCACCGTGCTCTACATCGTTGCCATGTGGATTTCCGGCGTGATGCAGGGCCTGATGTGGCGTGCAGTCAACGAAGACGGCACCCTGACCTACAGCTTCGTTGAAGCGCTGCAGGCATCCTATCCCTTCTATTTCGTGCGCTTCCTGGGAGGCTGCTTCTTCGTCACCGGCATGTTGCTGATGGCTTACAACGCCTATCGCACCATCACTGCGCCCAAAGGTTCTCTGGAACCTGTCGCCCAGCCAGCATGATTGAAGAGGTCAACCCATGAGCAACAATAACCGTCACGAAATATTTGAAAAAAGCGTTCCCATGCTGGTGGTCGGCATCATCTTTGCCATCAGTCTGGGGGGCCTGGTTGAAATCACCCCGCTGTTCTTCCAAAAGCAAACCACCGAGCCGGTGGAGGGCCTCAAGCCCTACACCGCTCTGCAGATGGAAGGGCGCGACATCTTCATTCGCGAAGGCTGCACCAACTGCCACAGCCAGATGATCCGTCCGTTCCGTGCCGAAACCGAGCGTTACGGTCACTACTCGGTCGCCGGTGAGAGCGTCTGGGAGCACCCCTTCCTGTGGGGCTCCAAGCGTACTGGTCCGGATCTGGCCCGTGTCGGTGGCCGTTACTCCGATGAGTGGCACAAGGTTCACCTGATCAACCCGCGCGATGTGGTACCGGAATCCAACATGCCCGCCTACCCCTGGCTTGATACCAATGTGCTGACCGGTGAGATGACGGCCAAGAAGCTGGCGCTGTTCCGCGATCACTTCGGTGTGCCCTATACCGACGCCGATATTCAGGGTGCAGGCGAAGCCGTCAAGGGCAAAACCGAGCTGGATGCGCTGGTGGCCTATCTGCAATCACTGGGTCATGCCCTGAAATAAGGAGGCGAAAATGGACTACGGCACATTTCGCGGTCTGTATACCCTGCTGTTGATGGCCATCATGATTGGCATCATCGTCTGGGCCTACAGCAAACGCCGCAAGACCTCTTTCGACGAGGCTGCCAATCTGGTTTTTGCCGATGATGAGCAACCCGGTGCTGATAAAAAGAACGCAGGAGCGAAACAATAATGAGCACTCTGTTTAGCATTTTTGTGACTGTCATCAGTCTGGGAACTATCCTCGGCTGCTTCTTGCTGCTGATGTGGTGCCGCAAGGACAAGATGGGTGTGGAAGAAGGCAAATCGATGGGTCACTCCTTCGATGGCATCGAGGAGATCAACAACCCGCTGCCGAAGTGGTGGACTTACATGTTCCTCTTCTTCATCGTCACCGGTCTGGTCTATCTGATCGCCTTCCCGGGGCTTGGCAACTTCAAAGGCCTGCTGGGCTGGCAAAGTTCCAACCAGGACGTGCGCTCGCTGGCCGAGTCCAAGGCTGCAACCGAATCGGCCAAGGCTGAAGGTCGCGCGGTGGAGTATGACCGTGAGGTCGCCAAGGCTGACGAGATCTACGGCGCCAAGTTCCGTGAACTCACCTACGAAGCGGATGGCAAAACCTATCGTGCCATCACCGAGATCGCCAAGGATCCGGAAGCCCTGAAAGTGGGTCAGCGTCTGTTCCTGCAGAACTGCTCCCAGTGCCACGGCTCTGACGCCCGCGGTGGTCGCGGTTTCCCGAACCTGACCGACAGCGAATGGCAATGGGGCGGCCAGCCTGATCAAATCAAGACCACCATCATGGGCGGTCGTCAGGGGATCATGGCTGCCTGGGGTGAAATCCTCGGCAAAGATGGCGTTCAGGAAGTGGCCTCCTATGTGCTGAGCCTCTCCGGTCGCAAGGTCGACCTGGTGGAAGCGAAGAAAGGTGAAGCACGCTTCGCCATCTGCGCTGCCTGCCACGGGGCCGATGCCAAGGGCGGTGTTGCCGTCGGCGCGCCAGATCTGACCAACAACACCTGGCTCTACGGTGGCTCCCGCGAAGTGGTGGTGCAAACCATCACCCACGGTCGTCACGGCGTAATGCCAGCCTGGAAAGACATTCTGGGTGAGGACAAGGTTCACCTGCTGGCCTCCTACGTTTACAGCCTGTCTCATCAACAGTCTGCCAAATAAGGTTCGCCCGTAACGTTGTAACATGTGATAAACACGTGATTACACAGCAAAAAGCCTCGACTCCTCGAGGCTTTTTGTTATCTTGTGTTGCGTAAAAACCATCTTCCACGTTAATCATTCGTTTCATGGCAGTAGCAATCATGACCCAATCTCTATCCAAACCGTGGTATCGCCAATTCTGGCCCTGGTTTATCATCGCCCTCCCCACTGCCGCCGTTGTTGGCAGCATCGCCACCGCCATCATCGCCAGCAAGGATGGGGTCAATCTGGTGGCCGAGGACTATTACAAACAAGGGAAAGAGATCAATCAGGACTTGAGCAAGTTTGACCGCTCCGAAGCGCTCAATATCCGCTTTGGGCTGGAGGTTGACGGCAACGAGCTGACCCTCAAACCCATCAGCGGTGACATTCCTGCCGGGCAAGCTCTCTATCTCTCATTGTTTCACCCGACCTTGGCCGGTCAGGACAGCGAACACATGATCACCGCCGATGCGAGCGGCACCTATCGCCTCCATTTCGACAAGCCGCTGGTCGGCAAGTGGCACATTCGGGTCGATGCTTTCGATCACGAGTGGCGATTGCAAGAGACCGTCCAGCTGCCCACCCTGGCCCCTGTCGAACTCGACCCGAAAGGACGCTAAGCCATGACCGGCTGTTATCACTGTGGCGAGCCGGTTCTCGCCAGCGCCCCTGCTGCTTGCATTCAGCATTCAGCATTCAGGGAGGCATAACGCATGACCCCCTGCTTTCACTGTGGCGAGCCGGTACCCGCCAATAGTGGCTATTCCCTCGAGATAAAGGGGATTGTTCGCCCCATGTGCTGCCCCGGTTGTCAGGCTGTGGCAGAGACCATCATGGAGTGCGGCCTCGCAAGTTACTACGATCACCGCACCGCTCCCGGCACCAAGGGCGATCTGGTGCCCGAGGAGCTGGCCGCCCTCACCCACTACGATCTGGCAGAAATACAACAGGATTTTGTCACCGACAACGGCACCCTTCGCGAAATCCAGCTGACAGTAGAAGGGCTAACCTGCGCAGCCTGTGCCTGGCTGATCGAACGCCACCTGATGACCCTTGGCGGCCTGCGCTACATCAACGTCAACA
The DNA here is from genome assembly GCF_027706025.1 of Aeromonas sp. Y311-2. NCBI lineage: Bacteria > Pseudomonadati > Pseudomonadota > Gammaproteobacteria > Aeromonadales > Aeromonadaceae > Aeromonas > Aeromonas sp. Y311-2. Next base: position 51,654 of record NZ_JAPDCL010000027.1, read on the forward strand.
CCACCACCCACCGGGCCCGCATCAAGTGGGATCCGGACCTGCTCTCTCTGAGTGACATCCTCAAGGGATTTGCCCAGATCGGCTATCGCGCCTATCCGTTCCAGACCCATCAACAGGAGGCGCTCTACGCCAAAGAGGTGCGCAGCTATATGTTCCGGCTGGCACTGGCGGGGCTGGGCTCGATGCAGGTGATGATGTGCGCCGTGGCCCTCTACATGGATCTCTTCATCAGCGTTGAAGATGAGTTCATGGTCTACTTCAAGTGGATAAGCCTGCTGCTCTCCACCCCCATCATGATCTACTCGGCCCAGCCCTTTTACGTGGGTGCCTGGCGCAGCCTGAAACAGGGTCACCTGTCGATGGATGTGTCGGTGTCACTTGCGCTGATCGGTGCCTTTGTTGCCTCCATGTGGGCCACTGTGTTCAATACCGGTGAGGTTTATTACGACTCCATCACCATGTTCGTCTTCTTCCTGCTGCTGGGGCGCTTTCTCGAGTTGCGGGCCCGACGCAAGGCGTCGGAATCAAGCTCCAACCTGGCGCGACTGGTGCCCATCATGGCGACCCGCATCGATGATGAAGGGGAACACGAGGTAGCGGCCAAGACCTTGCAGGTCGGCGATCGGGTACGTGTGCTGGCTGGCGCCACCTTGCCGGCGGATGGCATCATTGTCGAAGGGCAAGCCAGCCTCAACGAATCCATGCTGACCGGTGAACAGCTGCCCCTGCTCAAACAGCACGGTGATCAGGTCTATGCCGGCACCATCAACACGGATGCCCCGCTGCAGATCCGGGTCAGCCACCGTATTGAAGAGTCGCGGATCGCTCAGATCATGCGGCTGCAGGATCACGCCCTCGACGACAAACCGGCCATCGCCCAGATGGCGGATCAACTGTCGCGCCACTTTATTCTGGTGCTGCTGATCATTGCCGCTGCGGTCTGGACCTTCTGGCACTTCCATCAACCGGATCAGGCGTTCTGGGTCACCCTCGCCGTGCTGGTTGCCACTTGCCCCTGTGCCCTGTCGCTGGCCACCCCGACGGCGCTAACCTCGGCCACCGCCAATCTGACCCGCAACGGCATTCTGCTGCGCCGTGGTCATGTGCTGGACGTACTGACCAAGGCCAACCGGATCGTGATGGACAAGACTGGCACCCTGACCACAGGTGAGATCAGTCTGACCGGCACCACCACCTTGGGAGAGATGGACGAGACGCAATGCCTCGCCATCGCCCGGGCCATGGAGGCGCAATCCGAGCACCCCATAGCTCGCGCCTTCCGGCTACCCACCGACAGTATCAGTGTGCTGCCATCCGTTCGCGAGATCACCCCGGTCATCGGTCACGGCATCACAGCGCTGGTGGATGGCGTACGCTACCGCATCGGCAGTGCCCGCTGGCTTGGGCTGGATCCGGCGCAAGAACGCGGCCGCGGTCTGGCTATCTATCTGGCCGACGAGCAGCAGGTCTTGGCCCGCTTCAATCTGGAAGATACCCTGCGCCCCGATGCCAGGGCGCTGATCACGGCATTCAAGGCGGCCGGTCTGCAAACTACCGTGCTGACTGGCGACAGCTCTCTGCAGGCAGACGAGATTGCCCGCGAGCTGGGGGTGGATGAGCTGGTCAAGGGGGTCTCGCCCGATGGCAAGCTGGCCTACCTCAAGGCCCGGGAAGCCCAAGGGGATATCAGCATCATGGTGGGCGATGGCATCAACGACGCCCCGGTACTGGCTGGCGCTCACGCCTCGTTCGCCATGGCCGGTGGCACCGATCTGGCGAAAAACAGCGCCGATGCCATCCTGCTGGCCGATGACCTGAGCCGACTGCTCGAGGCCAGAGTGCTGGCAATGCGTACCCGCAAGATCATCATCGAGAACTTCGCCTGGTCCATCGGTTACAACCTGCTGGTGCTGCCGCTGGCGGCCTGCGGCTGGCTGCCGCCCTATCTGGCGGCGGCGGGCATGTCGCTCAGCTCACTCATCGTGGTAACCAACTCCATGCGCCTCAACCGATGAGGCTGGTGGCGGAAAATAGCTGAAAATGTGGCCTGCCTCCGATGCAGGCCACATTTCTCACTGATAGCGGCTGGCCCCCTGCCCGAACAGGGTTACCATAGGGGACGCTTGCCAAGGATGAACGCCAAGGTACCTCTCATGAATATAATTTTTGTCCTGATCCCCATCGCCATCCTGTTTGTGATCATCGCCGGGGTCGTCTTCTTCTGGGCCATTCGCTCCGAACAGTTTGAAGATCTCGACCGGCAGGGTTCCAACATCCTGTTTGACGAAGAGCAACCTGCCCACAAACCCGCAAAGCCTGCTGACCATGACCCACAACCTTGATCTGGCCGGCGCCCTGCTGGTCGGACTGGCAGGCTCTGCCCACTGTATCGGCATGTGCGGGGGTGTATCCGCCGCGCTCTCCATGGCAATCCCAGCCAACAAGCAGCACTTCTGGGGGCGGCTTGCCTATCTGCTCAACTACAACCTCGGCCGGATCCTGAGCTATGTCATTGCAGGTGCACTGGTGGGCGGCCTGCTCGCCACCACCAGCGAGCTGGGCGCTGGCAAACACGCTATCGCCGGCTTGCGCTTGGTGGCAGCGCTATTGATGATTGCGCTTGGCCTTTATCTGGCGGGCTGGTGGCAAGGGATCTTGCTGCTGGAGCGGCTCGGCGCCAGACTTTGGCCCCGTATCAAACCGCTGGCGGGCAAATTTATCCCCTTCACCTCACCTGTGCAGGCATTGCCCTTTGGAATGGTGTGGGGTTGGCTCCCCTGCGGGCTGGTCTACTCCATGCTGACCTGGAGCGCGGCGGCGGGTTCGGCCGGCGGCGGGGCGCTCATCATGCTCTTTTTTGGTCTCGGCACCCTGCCCACCTTGTTCGCGTTGGGGGGGCTTGCCGATCGCCTGAGATACTGGCTCACCCTGCGCAGTTTGCGCCTTGGCGGTGCCCTGCTGCTCATTTTGTTCGGGGTACATACCTTCTGGATTGGCATTGCTTCCTTTTGAAACCCTATCCAAAACGGATGAGTTGATGGTAAACTTGTTTGATATAAATCAATTATTCGTATGAGCCTATGATCCCGGAAAAGAAACCTGGCAGACGTATCCAGAGCGGTGGCTGTGCAATTCATTGCCAGGATTGCAGCATCAGTCAGCTCTGTATTCCCTTCACTCTGAACGACAACGAGCTTGATCAGCTGGACAGCATCATCGAGCGCAAGAAGCCGATCCAGAAGGGTGAAGAGCTGTTCAAGGCTGGCGATGAGTTCAAATCGCTCTATGCCATCCGTTCCGGGACCATCAAGTCTTACACCATCACCGAGCAAGGGGATGAGCAGATCACTGCGTTCCACCTCGCTGGCGATCTGGTCGGGTTTGATGCCATCAACAAGCAGGCCCACCCCTCCTTCGCTCAGGCGCTGGAAACGGCCATGGTGTGCGAGATCCCGTTTGAAGTGCTGGATGATCTCTCCGGCAAGATGCCCAAACTGCGCCAGCAGATCATGCGTCTGATGAGCAGCGAAATCATGGGTGATCAGGAGATGATCCTGCTGCTCTCCAAGAAGAATGCTGAAGAGCGCCTCGCTGCCTTCCTGCACAATCTGTCGGTACGCTTCTCCGAGCGCGGTTTCTCCGCCAAGGAGTTCCGTCTCTCCATGACCCGTGGTGACATTGGCAACTATCTGGGTCTGACCGTCGAGACCATCAGTCGTCTGCTCGGCCGCTTCCAGAAGTCCGGTCTCATCAGCGTCAAAGGCAAATACATTACCGTGCTGGATCAGGTCGCGCTGGGCATGATGGCCGGTGCAACTCGCCCGCCCTGCGGCTGATTTTCCGCTTCCCCTCTCACTTTACTCCTGCTTTTCCTGCCGGATCCTTTCCTCTGGAATGTGATCCGGTACGTTCCCCATACCCTCCTCCTGCGCTAAGCTGTAATGGCTAAGATTCTGCTGTCATTGGACTTTTCCAAGGAGGAGAAGATGGTCAAATATCAGAATATTCTGGTGGTTATCAATCCAGAAGAGGAGCGTCAAATCGCCCTCGAACGGGCAGTCAAAGTCGCCGAGCTGGACGAAAACGCCCATCTGACCCTGCTGCTCACCATCTATGACTTCTCGTATGAAATGACTGCCATGCTCTCGGTGGACGAGCGGCAAGAGATGCGCGACGGCGTCATTTCACAGCGACGTGAGTGGCTGGACGAGATCCTGACCCCCTATCGGGCACAGGGGATCGAATGCGAAGTGAAAGTAGTCTGGCACAATCGTCCCTTCGAGTGTGTCATTCAGGAAGTGCTGGAGCAGCGCCACGATCTGGTGGTCAAAGCCACTCACCATCACAGCTTCCTGCAAACCTTCATCTTTACCCCCACCGACTGGCACCTGCTGCGCAAATGCCCCTGTCCGGTGCTGCTGGTCAAGGAGGGGCACTGGCAACGGGGCGGCAACATCATCGCCGCCATCAACTGCTCAAGCGACGATCCGGATCAGAAACTGCTCAACGAACGGATCACCCAGGAGGGAAGCGACATCGCCGAGCTGCTGGGCTCCAACCTCTATCTGGTCAACACCTACCCGGGCACCCCGGTCAACGTGGCCATCGAGCTGCCAGAGTTTGACCCCAACGCCTACAACGAAGCGATCCGCAAACACCATGAAAGCCTGCTGCTGAGCCATGCCGACAAATTCGGGATCGGTCATCTCTGGACCCGGGTTGCAGAGGGGCTACCGGAAGAGGTGTTGCCGGATATGGCCGAAGAGCTCAAGGCGACCCTGATGATCATGGGCTGCGTCGGCCGTACCGGGCTTTCTGCTGCTCTGCTCGGCAATACCGCCGAACATGTGATTGACCGCCTCTCCTGCGACATCCTGATCCTCAAACCGGCAGACTACAGCTGCCCGGTCGACAGTCGTCGCAATCAATCATAAGGTGCCTGGCACCTTGCCCTCCCCCGGGACATGGCTATAATAACGCGCTTATTTGTGTCCCGGGTTTTACGAGCATGCTAGAAGAGCTGAACGCCAAAGAAAAATACAGTTTTAACAAACTGCAGAAGCGCCTGCGGCGCAACGTGGGTCAGGCCATTGCCGACTTCAACATGATTGAAGAGGGCGACAAGGTCATGGTCTGCCTCTCCGGCGGCAAGGACAGCTTCGGTATGCTCGACATACTGATGAGCCTCAAAGCCAGCGCCCCCATCCATTTCGATCTGGTTGCCGTCAACCTGGATCAGAAGCAGCCCGGCTTCCCCGAGCATGTGCTGCCCGATTATCTGGATTCCCTCGGCATCGAGTACAAGATCGTCGAGGAAGATACCTACTCCATCGTCAAAGAGAAGGTACCGGAAGGCAAAACCACCTGCTCTCTCTGCTCACGGCTGCGCCGCGGTATTCTCTACCGCACCGCCCAGGAGCTGGGTTGCACCAAGATTGCCCTTGGCCACCACCGCGACGACATCCTCGAGACCCTGTTCCTCAACATGTTCTACGGTGGCAAGCTCAAGTCCATGCCGCCCAAGCTGGTGAGCGACGATGGCAAGAATGTGGTGATCCGCCCGCTGGCCTACTGCAAAGAGAAGGATCTGATCCGCTACGCCGACGTCAAAGCCTTCCCCATCATTCCGTGCAACCTGTGCGGCTCGCAGGAGAACCTGCAGCGTCAGGCCATCAAGCAGATGATGCAGGATTGGGATCGCCGCTTCCCCGGTCGTATCGAGACCATGTTCACCGCCATTCAGGACGTGATCCCGAGCCACCTGCTCGACCACAAGCTGTTTGACTTCAAGAGCATCAACCGCGACTCCGGCATCATCGATGGCGGCGACAAGGCGTTTGATCCCCCCGAGATGCCAAAGGCGCCGCTGCTGGACATCGACGAGATGGACATGCTGGATGTGATTGAAGTGCGCTAAGCCGCCGTCACAGGGCAAACGCCACGCAATAAAAAAGGAGCGATCATCGCTCCTTTTTTGCTTTCTTGATCTGCCTGTTACCAACGTGGCGGCACCATCGATATCAGCCCTTGTGCAACCAGGGGGTCAGGCGCAACACGTCACCCTGCAGGCGCAGTTGCCCGGTCGCGAACGCGGCCAGTTGCTCATTGCTCAGCAGCAGGTGGCCTTCCTCCCAGGGGAGCGCCTCCTGACGGGCGCCATCAATCAAATAAGCAGTGCCACTCTGCTGCACCAGGGTAATGCGAACCCCTTCCATCTTCGGCAGGAAGTGCTTGCCGACCATGCCCGCCATCTTGTCGAGCAGCGACTGCATCTGCTGTTGACGGGCCGCCAGCTCCGCCAGCGGCAGCTCGGGCCCTTTCGGCGCATCTGCCATCACCTGTACCGTCATATCGCAAGTGGCGTGCTCTTCTTTCAGGCCGACGGTCACGATCCCCTTGTCGAGGTTGAGATCCTCATCAAAAGGCAGGCGCAGTTCGCTATCGACCGTTACCTCGCCCGCCACTTCCTTGCTGTCGGTTGCAACCCGGGCAAAGGTGAGGCCGCAGCGCTGACCATTTTGCGGATCGGTCAGATAAAACCCCAGTCTGGCGTGACCAAACTCCCCTTTGGCAAAGGTCTTCATCTGGCTGTAAAAGGTGCTGTATTGCAGATCCAGCACCGGCTCAGCAAGCGCCAGCCCTGGCAGCAAGAGCGTGGCCAGCAGACTCTGGCGCAAAACCTTGGTCACTCCATATCGACGGGTCATTCAACGTCCTTTTGCATCATGCATTGAAATGGTTGGGGCCTTCTGTCACCTCGTTAACCTCTACCCCCACCCCGCAGAGATCCCGATAGAGGATCCCCTTGCAGTTGAAATAGAGCGGTGCCACCCAGATAAGCCCCAACCCCATGGGGATCAGAGCCAGGAAGAAGAGCGCGGTCATCACGCCGTGGAACAACACAATGCTGGGCCAACCGCGCGCAAAGAGCTTGAGAGAGACCAGAATGGCCTGGGGCGGCGTCAGGCCGCGCTCCAGCACCAGAGGTACGGTAAAGAGCAGCCCCATGCCGATCAGGGCCGAGGGAATGAATGAGAGTACGGCGGGCAACCCTACCAGATCGAATAGCGGGCCAAACAGGCTGGTGAGCAGACTGCCAAGCAGGCTCAACATGCCGAGGCGTACAAAGTGGCGGAAGAAGTCGAACACCTGGTTGGCGCGGGCGCGCACCCCGACCGACTGCTGCAACCCCAGCATATCGAGGGAGCTGGTCATGGGGGCCATCACCACCGTCATCAGCAGGCTCAGCACCATGGCCACATTCATCTGGCTGTCATCCCCCAGATAGGGCAACAGCAGCACATTGCTGAGCAGGATCCAGATCGCCGTCACCCCGACAATCGCCAGCAGCAGGCCAAATCCGGTACGGCGGGTCTGTTGCCATCCCTCCTGGATGACCCCTTTCAGATCAAGGCGGTAGCCCTGGTTCAGAGACTGCTCAAGGGAGCCGCCAATACGCATTTTATTACTCAATTGACTATCCAATATCGAAAACGACCAAATCAGGTGGCACATTATAGCGATTTGGTCTGCTATTCGTAGCCGTTTTTCCTGCGCACTTGCGGCTAATTCGGGCCAAAAAGCCTTTAATTTCATGTGTCGGCTGCATAGAATGCGGCCCTCTTTCAACACGATGGCCACTGGCTGGGGTGAGACTGGCGGATGATGAACAATCCACAGGTAATTGTCGCGCTGAACAAGATCAGCAAAAAATACGATGGCAAGGTGATCCTGAGTGACCTTGACCTTGAAATCTATGACGGTGAATTTCTTACCCTGCTGGGCCCTTCCGGCTGTGGCAAGACCACCCTGCTGCGCCTGCTGGCCGGGCTCGAATCGGTCGATGGTGGCACCATCCATCTGGCCGGTGACGAGATCACCCATATCCCCGCCGAACACAGGCACATCAACACCGTGTTCCAGAGCTATGCGCTCTTCCCCCATATGACGGTGTTTGAAAACGTCGCCTTTGGCCTCGAGATGCAGAAAGTACCGGCCAGCGAGATCCGCCAGCGGGTCGAGGAGACCCTCGCCATGGTGCAGCTCACCGAGCTGGCCAACCGCCGCCCGGATCAGCTCTCCGGCGGTCAGCAACAACGGGTCGCCATTGCCCGCGCCGTGGTCAACAAGCCACGCCTGCTGCTGCTCGACGAATCCCTCTCGGCGCTCGACTACAAGCTGCGCAAACAGATGCAGAGCGAGCTCAAGGCGCTGCAACGTCGCCTTGGTATCACCTTTGTCTTCGTTACCCATGATCAGGAAGAGGCACTCACCATGTCTGATCGCATCCTGGTGATGGAAGGCGGCAAGATCATCCAGCGCGGCACCCCGCGCGATATCTACGAATCGCCAGCCAACCTGTTCGTGGCCCGCTTTATCGGCGAGATCAACGTGATGGATGGCAAGCTGATCAGCCAGCGCGAGCCCGGTATCTGGCAGGCGGAGGTGGAGGGGCGTGAATGCCTGCTCCATACTACCTTGCCGTTCCAGCCAGACGACAAGGTGCTGGTGCTGCTGCGCCCGGAAGATCTGCGCATTCTCGATCAGGATGGCGATCAAAGTGGCGCGCTGCGGGGCAATATCCGCGAGCGCAACTACAAGGGGGCGACGCTGGATTCGGTGATCGAGCTCGAAAGTGGCAAACAGCTGCTTATCTCCGAGTTCTTCGACGAGGATGACCCCGACTTTGACTATCGCCTGGGTCAGGAGGTGGCGATCCACTGGGTCGACAGCTGGGAGGTGGTGCTGCCCTATGAGCCTCACTAATCTGCGGGTAGCGCACAGCTTTGCCCACAACGGCTTTCGCAACACAGCCATCGCGCTGATCCTGGGCTGGCTAACGCTGTTTGTCTTCCTGCCCAACCTGATGATCATCGGTGTCAGCTTCCTCACGCGCGATGAGTCCGAGCTTATCGCGCCGCTCTTTACCCTGAGCAACTATGGCCGCCTGCTGGACCCGCTCTATTTTGAGGTGCTGCTCCACTCCCTCTGGCTGGCGCTGCTCGCCACCGCCATCTGCTTGCTGGTGGGCTACCCCTTTGCCTGGCTGCTGGCCCATCTGCCAGCGCGTATCCGCCCACTGCTGCTGTTTCTGGTGGTGGTGCCGTTTTGGACCAACTCCCTGATCCGCACCTATGCGCTTAAAGTGCTGCTCGGCACCCGGGGGCTGATCAATGGCTGGCTGCTGGATCTGGGGCTTATCGAGCGGCCGCTGCAGATGATGTATACCGAGGTGGCCGTCATCATCGGGCTGGTCTATGTGCTGCTCCCCTTTATGGTGCTGCCGCTCTACTCCAGCATCGAAAAGCTGGATGGCCGTTTGCTGGAGGCGGCGCGAGATCTCGGCGCCAACGGCTGGCAGCGGCTGGTACGGATCATCCTGCCCCTCACCCTGCCAGGCATCATCGCCGGTTGTCTGCTGGTGTTCCTGCCCGCTATGGGGATGTTCTATGTCTCCGACTTGCTGGGAGGTGCCAAGCATCTGCTCATCGGCAACCTGATCAAGACCCAGTTCCTCAACAGCCGTGACTGGCCCTTTGGCGCCGCCATCAGCGTGATGCTGACGGTGCTGATGGCGCTGTTGGTCTACTGCTACTGGCGGGCGGGCAAACTGCTCAGCAAGAAGGGGGAGCTGGCATGATGCGCGCACTGAAGGCTCTGTTCTTGCTGCTGGTGTTTGGCTATCTCTATGTGCCCATCGGGGTGTTGATCGCCAACTCCTTCAACCTGTCGAAATATGGCATCGACTGGCGCGGCTTTACCCTGGGCTGGTATGAGAAGCTGTTTGCCAGCGCCAGCCTGATGCAGGCGGCCCAGCACTCCCTGACTATCGCCGCCCTCACCGCCACCGCAGCTACCCTGATCGGCACCCTCACCGCCGTGGCGCTGTTTCGCTACCGCTTTCGCGGCAAGCAGTACGTGAGCGGCATGCTGTTTGTGGTGATGATGTCCCCCGATATCGTGATGGCCATTTCGCTGCTGACCCTGTTCGTAGTGACCGGCATTGCGCTCGGCTTCTGGTCGCTACTGATTGCCCACATCACCTTCTGTCTGCCGTTCGTGGTGATCACCGTCTACTCGCGGCTGTGCGGTTTTGATGTGCGGATGCTGGAGGCAGCGCGGGATCTGGGGGCTGGCGAGTGGATCATCCTGCGCCGCATCATACTGCCGCTGGCCCTGCCAGCGGTGATGGCGGGCTGGCTGCTCTCCTTTACCCTGTCGCTGGATGACGTGGTGGTGAGCTCCTTTGTTACCGGCCCGGCCTACGAGATCCTGCCGCTCAAGATCTACTCCATGGTCAAGGTGGGTGTCTCCCCCGAGGTCAATGCCCTGGCCACCCTGATGCTGGTCGCCTCCCTCGGGATGGTGCTGCTGGCGCAACTGTTACTGCGTAAACGGCAGGGTTGACCCTGCCCGTTTCGTCCCCGCCACCTTTGGCGAACTCTGTCACGGTGGGCCGCAAGGCCCCATAACCCCAAGGAGTTGTTGATGACAATCCAACACAAGGCCGGCGCCCTGCTGGCAGCCGCCCTCACCCTCACCACCCCGCTGCTGAGCCAGAGCGCTCACGCGGCCGATGACAAGGTGGTCTACTTCTACAACTGGTCGGAATATGTGCCGGACGGCCTGCTGGAGCAGTTCCAGCAAGAGACCGGCATCAAGGTGATCTACTCCACCTACGAATCCAACGAGACCCTCTACGCCAAGCTGAAAACCCATGGCGACGGCTATGACGTGGTGGTGCCCAGCACCTACTTCATCTCGAAAATGGCCAAAGAGGGAATGCTGCAGCCGCTGGATCGCGCCCAGATGCCCAACTTCAAGCACCTCGACCCTACCCTGCTCAACCACGAGTACGACCCGGACAACCGCTACTCCATCCCCTATATCTGGGGCGCAACCGGGATCGGCACCAACACCGACATCATCGAGCAGCCGGTCACCAGCTGGAAGCAGCTCTGGGCACCGGAGTGGAAAGAGAGCCTGCTGCTGATGGACGATGCCCGCGAGGTGTTCCATATCGCGCTGGTGCAGCTGGGCTACAGCCCCAACACCCAGGACAAGGCGCAGATCGCCGAAGCGTTCGAATACCTGAAAAAGTTGATGCCCAACGTCAAGGCGTTCAACTCCGACAACCCGGCCGACCCCTTTATCGCCGGTGAGGTCAATATCGGCATGCTGTGGAACGGCTCGGCCTACGGCGCCCAGCGCGAATACCCCTCCATCCAGATGACCTATCCCGAAGAGGGAGCGGTACTCTGGATGGATAACCTTGCCATCCCGGCCAAGGCCAAGCATGTGAAAGAGGCCCACGCCCTGATCAACTTCCTGATGCGCCCCGATGTGGCCGCCAAGGTGGCCGAGGCAATTGGCTACCCCACTCCGGTCAAGGATGCCATTCCCCTGCTCACCCCGGCGTTTCGCAACAACCCCATGGTCTTCCCGAGCAACGAAATCAAACGCAAGGGGGAGTTCCAGTCCGATGTGGGGGATGCCTCCCGCCTCTACGAGCAGTACTTCCTGCAGTTGAAAGCCATGGTGGCCAAGGCGGGTTAAGTCGGCGGTTAATTGATCCTGACGGGGTTAATGAATGAAGGGGGCAATTGCCCCCTTCTCATTTTCACCACCAGCCCCTTTTCTCAACGCAACAATCCTTGTAAGTCCCCCCAAGCAGCCAGCTGCATAAAAATTTTTAGGGGGCGAGCAGTGAATGTGGATCATTCCATTCAGATTCAGAGTTGCCCCATTGTGCAGATATAGGCACAATAGATGCATTTATCAGCAATGACAGTACTGTATTATCGAAACCGATAATACCTAGTAGTTCTACTATGCGTTGGTTTTGTGGTTACGGAATTATATGAAAAATTGACGGTAGCGTTGTCAGCCCCTTAAGCGTGTATTAGATTTTTTTGAGGTTAGAATGCCAAAAATTTCCTTAGTCGTAGGTAATGGTTTTTCGATTAGCTTTGGAAAATTTTCAGGGTTAGCGCATAAATTTAACTCACAGGAGCCTATCACTTGGGATGTTACTTGCCCTTCAACGGGAAAAAAACTCTTAACTAGCCTGTATAGATTAGACACTTTGTATAAATTGAACTCAGATAAACCTCACTTTGACGTATTTAAATTGGCCTTGGACGAGGGCTATTGCCAAAGCATTGGTTTAGACAGCTTCAAAACGACACTAGAGTCGAGACATTTCTTAACGCTTGCATTTTCAATGTATAGCCAGCAACAACGTGATCTATTTTCTACCGATTGGGCTTGGTTTCGATGGTTGAAATTACATAAATCCGAAATTACAGCTGCATTTTCGTTGAACTATGATTTACTGCTTGAAACTTCTTTAGATAGACTAAAACGTGAATACTATTCTCTTCAAGTAAATCACCATGGTTACGGGATTCCATTAGTTAAACCACATGGTTCTGTGGACTTTGAAATCACACCAAATAGTATTTTTTATACACCTCAATATCCATTAAATAATTTTATTGATCTAAACAACACTGAAATTATCAGGCTTGAGCAACATGAACTTATGTCTCCGAGGAGACAAGCTCTATGCATAATTCCAAATGAAGCTAACAAATACGCTTCATATCAATGGGTCGCTCCTGCTAATCAATGGTTTGAAAATAAGCTAAAAACCAGTGACTACTGTTTATTTATTGGGATATCTTACTTCGAATGTGATAGACCAGAAATCGATAAAATAATAGACTCTCTTCCACAAGGCTGTGTTATTGTTGTGGCCAATCCATATCCGCCTAAAGCGTTTCTAGAAAAAATCCGTGAAAGACCATATATCATCTGGGACAACCCATTAGGCCCAGTGGACAAAAATGGGGCAATATTAAGTTTAAAATGCTTGGTTACAGGTAAAGCCTTAAGAAAGTGTTTTTGTCGGAGTGGTGTCCCCTATCATTATTGTGGTTGCCACTAAAAATATTACATATGGATAGCCGAGGTGGCCAAAGCCGATTAATTCTGCGCTTTTTCATTACCCCTCAGGGGTGTAGATTGGTTGGGGGCAAGCGTTGCCCCCTCTCTTTTTTCATGACTGCCCGTGGTGCTCCGCGAAGCAATCTTTCGCCAATATCGCGGGTGGCCTGAGCCAATCAGGAGTATTCATGTCCGATCTGACCCTCTATTTCGCTCCCGGCACCTGTGCCATGGCCGTGCAGATTGCCCTGCTGGAAGCAAATGCCCCGTTCCAACCCCGTCTCGTCAACCTCGCCGCAGGGGAGCAGCGTGATCCTGCGTATCTTGCCATCAACCCGTCATTCCGCACCTAATTTTGGCTTTTTCAAAGCTTGACGGCGATCGGCCATTCTGATCTATTACTCTCTTTT